>JABJGS010000018.1 GCA_018703155.1 Francisellaceae bacterium
AGCCAAGCATAATTGGTAATAAACCTGTAATAGTTGCTGAGACAGTCATGATTATTGGACGTATACGTAAAAGTGCACCTTGAATAATAGATTCTTTTAAATCTTCCAAGCTTATAACACCTTCTTTATCTTCCCAGATATTTGTAAATGCTTGGTTAAGATATACGAGCATAAGGACACCTACCTCAACTGCCACACCTGCAAGAGCAATAAATCCAACCATAACTGCAACAGAAAAATGGTAACCAAGCAGATAAAGCAACCAAATGCCACCAACAAGAGCAAGAGGCAATGTCCCCATAATAATAATTACTTCTGCAAACTTTCTAAAGCTCAGATATAGTAAAATAATAATAATAGCAATTGTTAAAGGTATAACTTTCATTAATCTTTTTTGAGCACGTTCCATATATTCATATTGGCCTGACCAATTTATAGAGTATCCAGAGGGTATTTTTAAAGATTCAGATACTTTTGTTTGAGCTTCTGCAACATAAGATCCTAAATCACGACCTTCAATATCAATCAAAACCCAACCAGTTAATCTTGCATTTTCACTCTTTATGGCTGGTGGTCCATCGGCAATATAAATATTTGCCACATCTGCCAAAGCAATATGTGCTCCCGTAGGACTTATAATAGGAAGCATTCTAAGTTTGCCAACTGAGTGGCGGTAACTTTGAGGGTATCGCAAATTAACAGGGTAGCGTTCTAAACCCTCAATAGTGTTTGTAACATTCATTCCCCCAATAGCTGTTGCGATGACTTCATGAATATCTGATATATTAATCCCGTATCTAGCTGCTTTAATACGATCAATGTCAATATTAACATATCGTCCCCCAGCTACACGCTCCCCATAAACCGATGCAGTACCATCAATGTTATTCAATATAGGCTCAAGCGAAGATGCAAGTTCTTGTATGCCTTCAAGAGAAGGACCAGAAATCTTAATACCAACTGGAGTTTTTATTCCTGTTGCTAGCATATCAATTCGAGTTTTAATTGGCATAACCCAGGCATTAGTTATGCCTGGGAAATTAATTTCTTTATCAAGTTCTAATTTTAATTTTTCAGGGGTCATACCCTTGCGCCATTGATCTCGTGGTTTAAATTGAATCACTGTTTCAATCATAGTTAAAGGAGCTGGATCCGTAGCGGTTTCCGCTCTTCCAATTTTTCCAAATACACTTTTAACTTCTGGAAATGATTTAATAATCCTATCGGTTTGTTGTAAAACTTGGCGAGCTTTTCCTATAGATATGCCAGGTAATGTTGTTGGCATATACATCCAATCACCTTCATCTAGATCAGGCATAAATTCCGACCCAATTTGTGATAGTGGAAATAAGCTGAACAATAAAATAATAAATGAGCCTATTACAATCTTCAGAGGGTATTTCAACGTTAAATTAATAAAGGGCCTATATATTTTTATAAGAAATCTATTAATTGGATTTTCATGCTCTGGAGTTATTTTTCCACGAATAAAATAACCCATTAATACAGGGACTAGTGTAATTGAAAGCCCCGCCGCCGCAGCCATGGCATAAGTCTTAGTATAAGCAAGCGGCGCAAAAAGCTTTCCTTCTTGAGCCTGCAAAGCAAATACTGGTAAAAAGCTAAGTGTGATAATTACTAAAGAGAAGAATAATGGAGGGCCAACCTCAACTGCGGCAGCCTCAACTAACTTCCAACGATTCTCATCTGTAACTTTGCTTTTTTCAAAATGTTTATGCACATTTTCAACCATAACAATAGCCGCATCTACCATTGCTCCAATTGCAATAGCAATTCCTCCTAAAGACATAATGTTTGCATTTATGCCCTGCATATACATAATAATAAATGCTACAAGAATTCCAACAGGCAAACTTACAATTATTACTAGAGATGATCTAAAGTGGAATAAAAACAGCATACATACTAAAGCAACAACTAGAAATTCTTCAACCAACTTCAAAGATAAGTTATCAACAGCCTGATTTATGAGATTTGCTCTATTGTAGGTTTCTACAATTTCAACACCATTAGGCAAACTTTTTTTAAGGTTGTTTAATTTTTCTTTGACAGCATTAATGGTTTTAAGAGCATTTTCACCTTGACGCATGATAACAGTTCCGCCAACTACCTCACCTCGACCATCCAAATCAGCAATGCCTCTACGCATTTGAGGACCCTTAGAGACATCTGCGACATTTGACAATAAAATTGGTGTTCCTGATTCTGTTACACCTAAAGGGATATTTTTTATACTTTCTGTACCTTTAAGATAACCCGTTGCGCTAACCATGTGCTCTGCTTCACCTAATTCAATGACAGATGCCCCCACTTCCTGGTTAGCTTTTTGAATTGCCATCTTAACGTGAGATAAAGGAATACCATAAGCACGTAAACGATTAGGCTCAATTGTTATTTGATACTGTTTAACCATTCCTCCAATTGTTGCAACTTCAGAAACGCCATAGGCTGTTTGTAATTCATATTTAAGAAACCAATCTTGCAAACTACGTAGCTGGGATAAATCATTTTTTCCTGTTTCATCAACTAGCGCATATTGATAAACCCAACCAACACCAGTTGCATCTGGGCCAAGCTCAGGCCGAGCATTAGCAGGAAGCTTACTGGAAACTTGACTTAAATACTCCAAAACACGGCTGCGTGCCCAGTAAGGATCTGTTCCATCTTCAAAAATAACATAAATGTAAGAATCACCAAAAAATGAATAAGCTCGAACTGTCACAGCTTTAGGAACAGCAAGCATCGCCGTTGAGAGCGGGTAAGTAACCTGATCTTCTACTACTTGTGGAGCCTGACCTGGAAAAGAAGTTTTAATAATCACTTGAACATCTGACAAATCAGGTATTGCATCCACAGGTGTTTCTTTAACTACATACAAACCTGCAACAACTAAGAATGCTATAATAATGAGAACAAAAACCCTGTTCCTTATAGAACCTCGGATAATGGCATCTAACATATTTTACTTCTCATTAAGGTTATACTCCATTATGTGAGCTTGTATTAGAACTTGCATCGATTCTATTAAAACTAGCTTTCAAGCTTGATTCAGAGTCAAGAAGGAATTGGGCTGAGGTAACAATCTCCTCGCCTTCACTGAGTCCATGTATTACTTCAATTATATCATCTGACTCCATGCCAACGTTTATAACTCGAGTGCTATACCTACCTTGTTCTTGTTTAAGAACCACTCTAGTTTCTTTGCCTGTATAAATCACAGCTTCACGAGGAATAACAATAATATCTTTTCTGGGCTCAGCATATATTTTCACATCTCCGAACATATTTAATTTTAAGTCTCCTGATTTATTTTCAAACATCATTCGCACTCGTAGCGTTTGTGACTTTAGATCAAGTGATGGATAGATATAATTAACCTCTCCAGACCATATCTTCCCAGGAATATAAGGAAGGATCATTTCTGCTTTTTGACCAACTTTCACCCAATTAGATTGGCGCTCATAAACATCAGCAATCATCCAAATCTTAGATAAGTCTTCTACAACAATAAGGATACTATCAGGTTTAACAAACATTCCCTCCCCAATATTTAATTGAGAAACAACACCATCTTGTTCAGCATATATATCTGTAAGCTCATTAGATTTTTTTGTATATTCAAGATCTTTAAATTGCTTCGTGCTAAATCCTAGAGACTGAAGCTTTTTAGTTGCAGCACCTTTAAGTGCTATATTTTTATTTTGCAAGGCAAGTAGATATTCATCTTGTGCTGTTACAATTTTAGGAGAATATATTTTAAAAAGAAGTTGACCTTTTTTTACATGCTCTCCTTCAACTTTTACAAGTAATTCTTTAATCCATCCTTCAGCATATACATGCGTATGTTCAATTTGGTTTTCATCAACAGTAATGGAGCCAACTGTATCTATCATTCTAAATATTTCTTGTTTTTCTACTTTAGCGGTCCTGACTCCTAAGTTATGTTCAATTGTTGGAGATATCATTATGCTAGTATCTGTTGTGTTTGCTTCGTCTCCCTCATACACTGGGATTAAGTCCATACCCATTGGTGATTTACCAGCTTTGTCTTTACGATAATTAGGATCCATTGGTGCAACCCAATAAATAATTTTCTTTTCTGTAGTATTACTCTTGAATGAAGTTTGGTATAATTTCTGCGTAACAACACCTAAAATAAATCCAATTAAAATAAATATCACATATTTAATACAAATCTTCTTCATCATAAAGTGGCCTCTAGATATAATAGCTGTGCTCGGATTTGAGCTTTTTGTGCACGAATATTTAAATACTGCAAATCAACATTCAACACTTGATTATGAGCTTTTAAGACCATGTCAGATTCAACTTGTGCGTTATTATAAGAAATCATTATAGATTCTGCGTACTGTTTAGTTTCCGCTATAAGTCTCTTTTTATATAGCTCTTCTTGATTTTTAAGTTTGGTATAATTAGCATAGTATCCTGCAACTTGTCTTTTTAGATCCAAATAATCTATCATAGATTGGCTTTTAGCCGCAGCGTATTGGCTTGAACTTTCAGATACCATCTTATCCTGCCTGCTACCTGTAAAAAATGGCAGCTCTGTTGAGATTTGAATTCCAATAAAATCAGATCTTTTTTGGTTATTCATAGATGGATTTTTCTGCCTTGCTGAATAATAAATTCCAGCAGACCAGGATGGCTTATATGATTCTTTGCTTACAGATAGCTGAGCATGAGCTACTTGAGCAAGAGTTTCAGACTCTTGTATTAAAGGATGTTGTTTCAATTTTTCTAGAACGTATTCTTGCTTCATCAAATTTGGCCACTTTGGAATTTCTTCAGGTTTAAGTTTTCGTGCAAGCTCTTCTCCAATTAAGCGAGCCAGTGATACTCTTGCTTGTTCAATATATTCCTGGTTTTGCATAATAAGGCTTTCAATTTTTGTTAGCTCTATTTGAGATTTCAAAACATCATGTTGATATCCAGAGCCTGAAGAAAGTTTTGATGTTGTAACTTCTACCAAATAAGAAAAAACTTTTTTATTTTTTTCTAGTATTTTCCTTGCTTCTAGTAAATAGTAAAGTTCCATCCAATATAAACGTACATTCCTTATTATTTCAGATTTTTTATTATTTAGTTTGTAGCGCTCTGTTTCTGCCATAAGCTTTTTTGCTTTTGATGCAAAATGAAGTGTCTTACCACTGGGAAACTCTTGCGCAATACCTACTTTAAATTGTGTCATGTTTTCTTGATTAAGACTAAATGAATCAGTAGGAACATTCAAAAGACCAAGTTGTAGCTTGGGATCTTTTAGCTGAGATGCTGCTACAGCTGCACTTTCAAACGCAGATTTATAATTAGATGTTTTTTCAAGCTCAGGAGATCTTTCAATCGCTATTTTTTCAACATAGGCCAGAGTGACTTCGCCAGAACTTATTGCAAAAGAACTAAGAGGCGACAAAAAAAACACACAAGACAATCTCATAACTCTGTAAAAATTAATACTCATTGTGAGAACTCATTGTGAGAACTCATTGTGAGAACTCATTGTGAGAACTCATTGTGAGAACTCATTGTGTCGACTCAGTGTGATGACTAATGATTATCAAGAATTTATCTCCTTAGAAGTTAAAGGTGCATTAATTTTAAACTAAATTTGAACTTAGTGTAGTGTTTATCTTCTCTTATAGTAAGTATAAATAATTATAAATAGCCATGCAATTTTTAACATAAATATTAGTAATGAAATCTATTATACAAATATGTATTTAAAGCGATGCGGCAGAAATCATTTAAAGTAGAGTTATCAATGATTTGAAAAGCTATTTTTATTAATTTATTTTTTTTTTTTAAATTAAAATTTCAATATAGTCATTTGAAGTACCTGACTGGAAAATGCAAAGATATTTTCAGGCGCCCCTACTCTGATTAATATATTTGCTACAATTATAAAAAAGTTTTCTAGGAGCATATTTCTCTAATTTTAGCAGTAAGAACAGTTAGTCTAGACCAATTAAAGATCATTAAAAGTAAGTTGTGAAGCTATCAGTGTTTACAAGGTCTTTAACTAAACGAAAATGAATGACACTCAATAATATCCACCAAATAACCATTTTCGAACCTAAAACACCACAAACTAACATTTACTTTAAAAAAATTTAGTTATTCCAAACTAGATAGAGCTTTCCTGATTATTTTAAAAGAATAAAGCTAAAGCTAACATGCCCAATACTAGCTCATCTTTCATATAGTTTTGCCCTACCATATACTTAACACCATCAAGATAGTCTCTAATTATTCATCTTATACCTTTATCGCTACCCCAAAAGATAATACAAATTTACGTCATATTTTAAATAATAAACAGTAACTATTCTTCTTAATTGCATGTGCCAGCCAGTTGACCTTGGTCGTATTTAATTATATAGTTGCCCCCGAATTATAGATATACTTCCCCAAAGGTTATAAATATGTACAAACCAGGCTCTACTGCTGATAGGTTAAGAACAAAAATTGCTGCAAAAAACAAGTTTTCAAGGGAAAGCAACGCTACAAAAAGTAACCTTCTAGTGGAAAGGGTCGAAGCCAGTAATGACTTAGAACTTCAAGCATCTCAATTCTACTCAAACTCTCAGTGTACAATAGCTATTGAACTTTATAATCAGCTTTTACTAGATCTCACTGGCATTAAATCAGAACTAGAGAGTGGTTCTTATCCAAGTCTTAATATACAACTTACACAACCGATAGCTAACGCATACTCAATGCTTGGTCATTGCTATCGCAAATTACAACAACCAGATAAAGCTAAAGAATTATTAGAAAAGCTCAGGAAATAGATATTAGCTATGATCAAGCTAATATTTGTATAGTTTTAGCAAGAATTGCTTATGCACAATGCAGATATGATGAGTCTTATATACATATTAAATCTGCAATAAAAGCATCTATTCACGATAGTAGTGAAAAAATTGAAGCTATATATTTTCAAGGTGTATTATTAAGTACAAAAATGGTTGAGACTCTAGAAACTTCAGAAGCAATACTTTTTATGCTCAAAAAAGGAATTAAATTATTTCGAGGAGAAGCATACGCCAATATTGGAATATATTTATTTGAGTTAGAACGACACAGCGAAGCTGAACAATACCTGAAAATTGCTTTAAGTCTAGAAATTCACGCTGCCCACAAACCACTATCTATTATCTATAAGCAACGTAATGAAATAGAAAAATATATATTCCATTTAAAAGCTATAGCCAGTGCTGAACATGCACCAGAAGCATTTAATTTAGCATATTTATATGATACTGGTGAACATGAACCTTACTTAAATAAGGACGTTGAACTGGCTTTATATTGGTATAATGTTTCTATGTCAGGTGGGCTACCCAATGCATATCACAACATGGGATATAAATATTTACATGGTGAAGATGTTCCTCAAGATATAGAAAGAGGAGATAAATTATTAATAACATCTGCTGAAATGGGACATATTAGCTCTTATATTGAACTCGCTGCTTATTATGACAGAACAGTTGACACATTAGAAGAATGTGAAAAACTTGATCGACTAAAAAAAATAGAGCAGCTATGCAGAGCAGGATATGTTAATAAATATCCTACGGCTGGTCATAACCTTGCGTGTGTATTAATTAAACAAAATCTTAATGTTACATCTTCTGTAGATAAAGAAAGTTTAGAACAAGAAGCCATTGCTATATGGAGTGATACAAACCAAGAAAACCACCCATCTTCAAACTATAATTTAGGACTTATACATGATAATGGTCTCCATGGAATGCCTAGAAATTACTCTTTAGCTTATAAATATTATGAAAAAGCTGCCCAGTTAGGGGTGAGTTCGGCATACTCTAACTTAGCAGTCTTAATCTACCAGGAAGCAATACATATAAAAGACAATACAGATAGCAACTCCTTGTTTTCTTTATTCAAAAAAATAGTGTCTTCTAAAAAAGATGATCATCCTGCTTTAATGCTTATATACAATACATTAAATGCCCATAACGGCTGGGATAATATTGATGAAGAAATTCTTAAGAAAATAAGGATCCATAAAAAGAAACTATATATACTATCTAACATAACAGTTATGGATATAATTAATAGCAATGACTTAAAGCCGGAAAGAAAATTACAACTACTTTTAGATTTTCCACTAGATGAAAATGTGGACATAATAAACATAGCAACAATCTTCCTGAACATAAATAAACTATTGACAAACAATGACTTTAGTCTAAGAATTTTATTTGAAAGCAAAGCAAACATTATGGCTAAAATTGAATGGGTGCATAAAGAAATTGTATATATAGATATTAGAAGCGCAATAGATATAATGAAAGGTGTATTAGCATTGCAAATAGATACATCCTCACTCCTTCTTAAGAATTTTCTATCTAATCTTCTTGTACGAATAAATCATTTGTTAAGTGATGGTAGTACTTTATCAACCGTAGTTCAAAATGTAGAATTGATAAATGTTTTAGCTAAAATGGGAATAAAGAGCAATGAACTCGTCATAAATATATATGTAAAACTTATTGATAATATAGCTTCATATAGTAATTTGAGTGCTGATTTAGCAAGCAAAACATTGTTTAGCATAGCATTACTTGATTGCTTTTATAAAGAAACAAAAGGTGATGAGCAAACTCTATTATTTTCTGTAGATAATATTAATCTAATAATTTCAAGACTTGATATAGCAGCTAATTATAAAGTATTATCACAAACTTACATGGGGCTGAAATTCTTAAGTGAATACTATACCATAGATAGTGCCAACAACAATCTAGTTACCCATCTGCTTCATGGTAGTACAATGGAAAAAATCAAAAGTAATAATGTTCATGTTAGAATCAGTAAATTACAAAAACAAGTAGTAGCAAAACTACGGGAAATTTTCCCACATTTAAGAGAAGAAATATTTGTTGATATATTTCCTGTAGATGTATTTATAGACGGCATATCTATAGTTCAAATAAATGGTCCTAAACATTTTCTATTTGATCTGGCCAACCAAGTGAAATCTGCAACTCCAAAGGAGTTACTACGTAGACATATATTAGATTCTAGATCTAATATACCAACGGTGGATATAAACTTTGATGAATGGGATCGTATAACACAACCCGCAGAGCATATGGAATTAATTAATCTTAAATTTGCAGAGCAACAACTATCCACAAGCCTCCATGCTAGAGTTCAAAAAATTGATTTAATAGCATACGCAACGTCTTCAACTGTTCTTCCAGGGGTAAGCTATAGTAGTGTAGTATTTGATAGCGATGCCAAGATGCAAGCATCTTCATCTGCCCACTCTGCACATGAACACAAAAGTAGCAGTATAACTAATCATGCAGGTTTAAATGAAAAAGTTTGCCAGCCTATTTTAAGCCATAGTCTTAAAGACCAGCAACTGCCTACAGGCAAGAAAAAACACAAGAAAAAATCGAAAAACCGTCATACTTAAAACAAAATTTAATTTATAATTGAATTGAATTGAATTGAATTGAATCTCCAATATGATTTTTGCAGGTCAATATATTTTAATAATACTAATCGGATGAGATTCAGATGATTTCTATTTGCTCAATATTTTTAAAACTAGTTATATCTCCACTAATGTTCTCAATTTCACCACTAGCACTACTATCAAACACTATTTTATTACCTTGAATATCAGCATTACTATTTGAATGTACAGTTAACTCCTCACCATTTATTAGAATATCCCACTGCCTATAACTACTTTCTTGAATTGAATTGATGTTTTCTCCACCAGAATCTACTGATATAGAATCAATCCAGTTGCCAGATCCTCCATCTATGACATCTTCACCACTATCCAAACCTATAATGAAAGTGTCACTCCCTGAGCCACCAAATAAAATGTCATCTCCAAGACCACCAACTATAATATCACTACCTGAGCCAGTACTAACATTATCATTGCCATCTCCAGACTGTATTATATTATCACCACCTTTAGTGGTAATTTCATCATCTCCACTACCAGACTCAACTACATTATCTCCTTTTTTAATGGTTATTTTATCTTCACCTGAGCCTGTGGTTATCTGGTTGTTACCATTCCCTGTTGATATTGTGTTATCACCATCACCTGCATTTATATCGTTATCACCATTTTTCACAGTGATCTTATCCTTGCCAACTCCCGTAGTGATCTGGCTGTCTCCAGCCCCTGATGATATTGTATTATCTCCATCACCAGCATCTATTATATTATCACCATTTCTAACTGTTATTTTATCTTTGCCATCACCTGTGGTTATTTGATTGTCTCCAGATCTTGCAGATATAGTGTTATCACCATCACCAGCATCTATTATATTGCCACCTTCTTTAACAGTTATTTTGTCCTTGCCTTCACCTGTGATTATTTGGTTATTACCAGAGCCTGTTGATATTGTATTATCACCATCACTTGAACTTATTACATTATCACCATCTTTAACGGTTATTTTATCTTTACCTGATCCTGTGGTTATTTGGTTATTCCCAGAGCCTGTTAATATTTTATTATCACCACCACTAGAATTTATTATATTGGCACCGTCTTTAACAGTTATTTTATCTTTACCAGCACCAGTATTTATTTGGTTATTTCCGGATTCTATTAATATAGTATTATTACCATCCCCCGCATTTACTACATTATCGCCATCAGCAATAGTTATTTTATCTTTACCAGATCCTGTGGTTATTTGATCATTACCCGTACCGGATACGACAGTGTTATTACCTTCTCCTGCATCTATTACATTAACACCGTTTTTTACAGTTATTTGATCATTACCCGTACCGGACACGACAGTGTTATTACCGTCTCCAGCATCTATTACATTAACACCGTCTTTTACAGTTATTTGGTCATTGCCGGCACCAGATGTAATCGTGTTATCACCGTCACCAGCATTTACTACATTCTCACCACCTGTGCTAGTAATTGAATCATCACCTGAGCCTGTGGTTATTTGATC
>JABJGS010000012.1 GCA_018703155.1 Francisellaceae bacterium
AAGTACAGACAGTTATAATGTATGAGTAGGCTTGTCACTTTGTAGTGAAGTTACGAGCAACCCTTCTATTTTGCGTTTCAACGCACTTGATTCTCCACCAGTGAACTGTAATCCAATTCCAGCAGCTCTATTAGCCTGAGCCCCAGAAGGTGTACACCACACCACCTCAGCCTCTATTGGAAATTTTTCTGGGTCTTCAAGTAAAGTTATCATCAAGGATAGTTTTTGACCTATCGAAAATGGTTTCTTGGTTGGTATAAATAAGCCTCCCTCTTTAACAAAAGGCATATATGCAGCATATAAAACAGATTTATCTTTTATAGCAATAGAAATAACATTCTTTGCTTCAGCGGTATCTTCAGACATGGTCACCCCTTGCTAAGCTTCCTCATTAGCTGGTCAATAAATATCTCTTCATTAAACTTAGTGCCATTTGTCATTTTCCGCATATATAATGCCCACGATGCAATGTTAAAAGCCCGATCAAGACCTACATCACCACTAATGTTTTTATTGCTGTCACCGCCCATTGTGAACTTTAAAACAGTTTCATACATCAAAAAATACAAACTATCAAGAATGTCTCCAATTGAATATTTCTTTAATAAATTAATGCTATCTTGAATTTCTGCCGTTTGCTTAGCATTAATTTTCACAACCAATCCATCTAAAAGTAAACTCAATTCATGATCTTGTTCTGCATAGGGACTAGCATCTGATGCAACTTTTATTTTCACACAACGACTTAATATTGTTGGCAAAACCTCATGCTCACATTCTGTAGTTAAAATGAAATATTGATTTGGTATTGGCTCTTCTAAAGTTTTTAACAAGGCATTTTTCGCCGCTAAGCTTAAATTTTCCACTCCATCAATTAAAATAAATTTAGATTCAGTTATCGCCGGCATTAGCTTAGAAAAGTTTACAATCTTCCGTACATCATCGATACCAACACTATATTCTCTGCTATCTATATGCAAAAAATCAGGATGTGATACAGACTCAGCATTAAATAAATCACAACTATGACAATTACAATTATCACTTTTATCTAACATACATAACTGTAATTTAATAAAATCATTCAACTCTACAGCTAAATTTGCTTTATTATTATTTATCAATAAAATGCATGATGGCAGATTGACACTCTTGTATTTATTTAATTCATTTAATATAAGCATTTATTTTATCCCAAAACTCATTTGCAACTAAATTTATATGCTGTTCACCATTGAGAACTAAATATCTACTTGGCTCATCTTTAGCTTTTTTTAAATAGTATTGTCTTATTCGTTCGAAAAAATCTGCTTCTTGGCTCTCAATTCTATCAAGCTCACCTCGCTTCCTTACTCTGGCAAACCCAACATCAACAGGAATATCAACTACGACAACAACATCTGGACGAAAGCTTTGTAAAACCCATGCTTCCAACTGTGCTATTCTGTCAGCATCTATTCCACGACCTGCACCTTGATAGGCACTGGATGCATCGGTAAACCTATCACACAACACACAATAATTGTTCAGTATCGCTGGTTTTATCTTTTCTTCAATATGCTGTGCTCTGCCTGCTGCAAATAGTAATAACTCAGTATCACTGGTTAAGTCTACCTTTCGATGTGCTAACAATACCTCTCTAATTTCTTCACCAACATCAGTACCACCTGGCTCACGAGTCGTTAACACATTAAGGCTTTCAGCCTCTAGCATTGTTTTAATCTGAGCAATTAAAGTTGTTTTGCCAGCCCCTTCAGTACCTTCAAAACTTATAAATTTTCCTGCAAGATTTTTAAACATTAGACAATATATCCTGAAAACATAGATTCATCAGTCCACCTGATAAATAATTCAGAGGAGTTGACACTTAATTCAATAATTTTAACATGGATATGAGTTTTTCAGAACAATGTTTGGTTTGTGACTTTATTTGTCTTTCTTTGGACTCTGAGGTGTGTTTTTTTTAGGATTATTTTCTGGAGTTTGTGCTTCAGAACTAATTACTGACCCATCACTCTCGTTCCTGATTTTATTTATTTCCAAATCCCTCCCAAAATCACGTTTGGAAATATGAATAACAGATCCAACCTTAGGACCAGTGAAATCTTCTGGAGATAAGCTTTCAACTCCATCTGACATCGGTGTTTCTTCTGAAGGTAATTTTTCAACCCCATCTAATTTTGGTTCTTTCTCTGGAAACAACTCAGTAACATTGTCCTGGCTTTGCTCCATTACCCCCATTAACCCATTTAATGTTAACGGCTCTAAATCTTTATTTTTACTATGAAACTCACTATTCCACTGACTCACTATGGTTTCACCAAGAGTACACAAAGATTCACTCATTTCCACCTGCAGCATAGTCAGCCTCATCACTTCCGCTTTAATGTTATTAGAATCTTCACCTGTAACCTGCTCATCTAGTGCATGCTCAAGAACTTTTAGTGTTGTTTGTGTACTGAAGGATGCATAAGCTAATTTTTCACAAATAAGCTCATACGATTTTTTCACACGATACAAATCACGCAACCTATTGGTGCCATCCAAACCTGAGCTTATTTTACTCCATGAAGATATTGTATTAGCTTGTGATTTAACATTTTCAATTACATCAATGAGCTCATCAATGCTACAGCCAATATCACCCATAATTTTATATGCAATAAAATTTTTATTAGCTTTTTGAGCATTTTGTTGTAGAGCAATACTAACCTTAAGATTCTTTAGCGTTTGTTCAAGAGAACTTAATTTTTTTGCATATACAGTATTGCCCCCTAGTCCTACCATCAACTAATTTCCTTTATTAAATGTAATCTCCAAATTGCCTTCAATTATGTTTGAGATGATAACAACGATGGATATTACTTACTTAGGTTTAATATTAAGTTTTATAAGTGATACTTTTTCTACTAACATTACAGCACTTTGCTTCATGGTCAACATCTTCAAAGCAATATCTACATTACTAATACTATCCATATCACTTATACTGTCAACTTTTGAAACTCAAAATAAAACCTTATGGAAATTAAATACTTTAAACTAGGTTTGCAGTATGTAGGTCGACACTTTCTTGTTTGCATACAAGATCAAAATAAATTTTTTTATAATTAAATTGATACATTCCCTAAGTTCATGACAACTTCATTAGATTGAACTGCCCCCAGCCCTTAGATATCTTATGGTACTGGTCGCATATTTTCATTATTAACAAGCATATGAATATTAATGTCATCATCTCTAACACCTAATACTATGTCTATAGTACGTGTTACTTTTTAACACTAGAAGTACTTTCTTTGTGATGAGACTCTTCCTCTATTTTACTACCAATTTTCCCAACAACACGAATGCATGATGATAGAAAAATAATAGATATTATTATACATATAGCCTTCAAACGCATAACTAATCTCCTTAAATTTATTTATATTAGTATAGCAGCTTGAATCACGAGCTCCATACAAGATTTATTTAACTCCTTCTTTAATGTTTCCAGGCAAACATTAACAATTTTACTCTCTACGCTGGTTGCATGGTCTGTCTCACCCTACTTTGCAATGATTTTTATAATCATGACCATATTGTTTATATTAATGTCATATTACTGCGGTAACAGTATCAGTCCATATTCATCTGACTTTGCACGTTCAAGGGCAAAAAACATCGGCAATATTGTCGATTGCTTTGCTAACATTAGAAATATGCTACTGTTTGCTAGGGAAAATTATGAGGAGCAATACTTAGAAAGAACTACGTCTGAGTCATTAAATAAAGATAGTAAAATGCAAATAAAAAACATGAAAAATGCTTCTGTTCTATGTTTTCTCGCTTGGTTATTAGAGGTTTTTTCAATCGTTACTTTGATCTACCTAGGCTCCAAAGGATTAATGACTATTGGTGATTTTGCATTGATACTTATTTTGTCTATGACAGTTATAGAACAGGTTTGGCATGTTGCTGAAACGTTACTATCCCTGGGCGGTAAAATAGGAATCTGCCAACAAGCACTTGATACTATATTTACCCCTCATATTCAAGAAACTACATCAAATAAAGCCAAGCTCCAAGTAACAGAAGGGAAAGTTGAGTTTAGAAATATAAGTTTTAGATATACTCGTGATACAACAATCATTAATGATTTAAATCTTACCATTCCTGGTGGCAAAAAATATGGATTAGTTGGCTATTCAGGAGCAGGTAAAAGTACTATTGTACAATTATTAACTAGACTATTTGACCCAACCAAAGGTGAAACATTTATTGACGAGCAGTCTATATCACAAGTTAATATCCAAAGCTTAAGAGAAAAAATAGCTTTTATCCCTCAGAGCCCAACATTATTTCATAGAAGTATTTATGAAAATATAATATATGGCAATGAAAATTCCAATATGGACCAAGTGATTTTAGCAGCTGAAACAGCTAATGCTCATGAGTTTATATCCTGCCTTCCTGAAGGATATGAGACCATTGTTGGTGAAAGTGGTATAAAATTATCTGGAGGACAAAGACAAAGAGTGGCAATAGCTCGAGCAATTTTAAAAGATGCACCCATTTTAGTTTTAGATGAAGCAACAAGCTCATTAGATTCAATAACAGAAATGCAAATCCAAGAAGCTATGAACAAAGCCATGGCGAACAGAACGGTTATTGTAATAGCTCATAGACTGTCTACAATTTTATCTATGGATAATATATTAGTGTTTGATAATGGAAAAATTATTGAACAAGGAACTCATCAGCAACTTATAAAGCTCGATGATTTTTACAAATCACTATGGGACTCTCAAAGTGGTCATAGTAGAATTTAATATAAACAGTAATGGTGATTTAATAGTTATATTATATAGAAAACCAATAAACAAATTTTGACAACCATGCACCCCAAGAGTTAACTATTATAAAAAACAGTTAACTTTCATCATGTTAATCTATATGTAATAAAACTGTATTAACCTATTTTAAATTACCTAGGAATAGAAGCCACAACTCCAAAAGCTTCTAGCCCATCTCGGTCAGACTCTGAGCCAAACTTTTTCATAGAAACAAAATCTGCTTTTTCAATAATAAATCCTTTCCTTTGTAGTGCGGTAGTTAAAGGTCTACTATCCATAACATGCAAATATGGTGGCAAATTTAACGCTTGATTCGGTAATGCTTTTGCTACATCAAGATCATAACCAGGCCATACGATACCATCTTCCCAACGTTTTTCATAAATAGGTAGAAACCAATCTCTAAATGCTATGTGCTGAGGAGCCATTGCCACAATATAAACCTTTCCTCCTGGCTCTAACCACATACGAATATTATCAAGTCCAGCCTCAACTTCATTTGGTGACAAAAAGTGGATGACTCGATGTAATACAACGGCACTTAGGGATTGTTTTTCAAATTTCATGTCTTGAGGAAATACATCTGTATTTAAATATAGTTTCCCTAAAAGATCATTCTCTTTTATTTTCCTATAACCAGCTAATAAATGGCGAACATCAATGTCATTATAAATTACCTCTACACCTAGGTTTAAGGCCTCAAGAGAAATAGCACCATATCCTGCACCAATATCTAATACAGGTTTTTCAAACTCTTTACAGTTAGATAGGAAGTTATTAATTATCCAGCTTTTTTTCATTGCCTTACTAGTTAAGGTATCAGTTCCCATTTTATTGAAAGTGAGATACGACTTCCCGGTATTACTTACTACAGGAGTTACTGTGTATTCTTCAGACATATCAAATAATTTAGGATCTAGTGCAGGAACGCCATAATCATGCGTTTCTAGTTTTTTAAATTTTTCTTGAATAACTACATCTTGTTTTGAGTTTGCCACTAATGTTACAGTCATTAATAATGAGGCAATAAAAACAGTTATCTTTCTTGAAAAACACATAGGGAATACTCACATAGCAAAACAATCATTATTGTACTATATATGTAGAAATTAATTTCTTTATTACCACTTAATTTCCTGCAGATATTTATTATTTACTTTATATGAGAATTAATAATATTATTTTATATTTTCTGTCTAAATATCATCCATTTCTAATACAGTTAAATATTACCTATTTCTGTACTCTTGGACTGCTTTTTGATGATCACTATAGCTATGTGAAAAGACATGCCCACCTTTACCATCTGCAACAAAGTATAATGGTGGTTTATCTATTGGGTGTAATACCGCATCGATTGCAGATCTAGATGGAAAAGCAATTGGTGATGGAGGAAGACCTTTGTTTTGGTAAGTATTGAAAGGCGAGTCTATTTTTAAATCTGTCCTGGAAAGTTTATGACTATAATCTCCGCCTAAAGCATAGTTTACTGTAGGATCGGCTTGCAAACGCCAATTCCGTCTAAGT
Organism: Francisellaceae bacterium; assembly: GCA_018703155.1. Classification (GTDB taxonomy): domain Bacteria; phylum Pseudomonadota; class Gammaproteobacteria; order UBA6186; family Azoamicaceae; genus JABJGS01. The sequence continues at coordinate 6,366 of JABJGS010000012.1, forward strand.
CGCTCTTGATAAACTCCAGAAACAATAATCAATTCGCTTTTTAAGCTGGTTTCTTTTTCAACTATAGATGCTAGAATAAGTGCTTCATATGGAGTTTTTACTGAAATATTTGTCCCTCTAGTTAGCCATGCTTCCTTAAGGTAATCATGCATTTGTTTGTAAGCGCGTAAAATAATTTTAACATCTGTATCACCATATTCATATTGATACGTATCTGGCAATAACAAGCCTTCATAGTTTTTAACAGTTGAATCTATCTTTAAAATTCCTATTTTATTAGTACTATCAATGCCACTGGTTCTCTTTATTTTATCAGTATCATGCAGCTCATTAAGCAGATCTGTTATAGTCCAACCTTCAACTATTGTTACATTGTATTTATTAACTTCACCTTTTTTAAATAATTTTATTAGTTGATATAATGTCATGTCGTGAGCTACTGTATATTCTCCGGCTTTTAAGCTTCTGTCTGCCCGCATAACTGCTGAAAGAAATTTAAAATCTTGACTAGAAAGTCGATAACCACTTTTCTGTAATAAATTACCAAGTTCATTTGAGTTCATTCCTTTAGCAATAGCTATCGTTGAACTTGTATCTAATTTTGAAATAGGGAAATAAAACCATTTTAACGTCAACAAAACTATCGCTACTAGAAATACTAGGGACAGTGTACGAAAAATAATTTTTATAGGGGAATCTAAACCATTACTTTCAAAACTTGTCATAAGCTCATCCGATCAACACTTAAGAGAAGTATTACTATTCTGTACTAGCTCACCTCATTGAAAATAAGAGAACCATTTGTACCACCAAAACCAAATGAATTAGACATAGCACAGGAGATATTTATTTCCCTTGCTTTATTTGCCACATAATCAAGGTTACAACCCTCGCTTGGCATATCTAAATTTATAGTTGGCAAAGCAATATTTTTTTGTATAGACAATACTGTAAATAAAGCTTCAATAGCTCCGGCAGCTCCAAGCAGATGTCCAGTCATAGATTTTGTTGAACTTACTAAAACTTTTTTAGCATGTTCTCCGAGTAAAGTTTCAATAGCTCTACTTTCATCTATATCACCTGTTGGTGTAGAAGTTGCGTGTGCATTTATATAATCAATTTTTGATGGTTCATTCTCAATGCCAGCATCTCGCATAGCTGCCCTCATTGAACGAATAGCACCATCACCACCGATAGATGGTTTAGTAATATGATAGGCATCACCACTCATACCAAAACCACTCAACTCAGCATAAATTTTAGCACCACGATTAACCGCATGCTCATACTCTTCAATTACTAAGGTTGCACCACCATCACCGATGACAAATCCGTCTCTATCTTTGTCCCAAGGCCTACTAGCCCCAGCAGGATTATCATTGTTACGTGATAAAGCTCTTGCTGCAGCGAATCCCGCAATACTAAGAGGCGTCGCCCCTTTTTCTGCTCCACCAGCAACCATAATCTTAGCATCTCCATATGCGATTAATCGTGCTGCAAGACCAATTGCATGTGTACCTGTAGTACAAGCTGTAGCTAATGCTAAGTTTGGCCCTTTTAGTCCATACATTATGGACACATGGCCAGCAATCAAGTTGATAATACAGGATGGAATAAAGAATGGACTAATCTTTCTTGATCCAGATTTCTCTAGAACAAGTTTATTTTGCTCTATGGCCTGCACGCCACCAATACCAGAACCGATTATAACCCCAATTTCATTTTTGAGAGTATCAGGTAAAGATGCAATGCCTGAATCTTCAATTGCTTGCACACTTGATGCGATCCCATACTGCATAAACAGATCACATTTTTTTACATCTTTTCCAGGCATATAGTCTGCAGCATCGAAATTAGAAACCGACCCTGCAAATTGGGTCGGTAATTTTGATGCATCAAAATCATCTATAGTTCTAATGCCACTTTTACCTGCAGCAGCATTTTCCCATACATTAGCAACTCCACAGCCCAGAGCACTTATAACTCCAAGCCCAGTAACCACTACTCTTTTTTTTAATGCACTCACTGCAAACTCTTCCTTTTGAGAATCTTAAGATTTCTCAACGATTCTTGAAGACACATAATCGACAGCGTCTTTAACTGTTAAGATTTTTTGTGCTTCTTCATCAGGAATTTCAGTTTCAAACTCTTCTTCAAGAGCCATTACCAATTCAACAGTATCCAAGGAGTCTGCTCCTAAATCTTCAACAAAAGAAGCTTCAGATACAACTTTAACCTCTTCTACTCTTAACTGTTCTACAATAATTTTTTTTACTTTATCTTCTATATCGCTCACGTAAGCTCCTTAGCTCAATATCAAACTAAATAATAATTCGTCGAAATTGTATCATACATTAACAGGTTTGCAATCCCTAGCTCATATACATACCACCATTTACATGTATTGTCTCACCAGTTATGTAGCTGGCTGCATCTGACGCTAGAAATATTGCTGCATTTGCTATATCTTTTGGCAGCCCCATTCTAGCCATAGGTATAGTTGATAATATACCATCAGTCTGCTTCTCATTAAGCTTATTTGTCATATCTGTTTCAATAAAGCCAGGGGCAATAGCATTGACAGTAATGTTCCTGGATGCAATTTCAGAGGCCAATGATTTAGTCATGGCAACAACACCAGCTTTTGCTGCAGAATAGTTACTCTGCCCTGGATTGCCTGTAGTACCAACTATAGAGCTAATATTTATAATTCTGCCCCAGCGGGCTTTAACCATAGCTCTTATACAAGCTTTTGTAACACGAAAAACGCCACCCAAATTTACATCAATAATTTTATCCCAATCCTTGTCTTTCATTAACATAAATAAATTGTCTGCTGTAGTTCCAGCATTGTTAATTAAAATGTTTGGAGCACCGAACTCATCTATAACTCTTTTAACACCATCAGTAATTGATTCAGGGTTACCGATGTCCATACCCAAACCAAAAACATTTTTTATGCCTTCGGCTTTCATTATCTCAACAAAATCTGCAGCTCTTTCATCAGTGGTTGCAGTTCCAACAATAATATTATCAGGATTTTTTGCAAATTCTTTTGCAATAGCATTTCCAATTCCTCGGCTAGCACCAGTAACTAAAACCACTTTTTTATTTTCTATATTTGTCACTTAATATTCTCCAACTCAGAATTAATAGAGTCCATAGTATTTATAGACATACACCTAATGTTTTTATTAATCCTCTTATTTAGTCCAGTGAGCACAGCTCCGGGGCCGACTTCTAAAACAGTTGCTGTTTTACTACTAATATTATTAATAACATCCACCCAAAGAACTGGTGAAAAAAGTTGTTCATACAACATTTCTACAATTTCTATTACTGAATCACTAGACTTAGCACTTCTATTATGTAAAACAAGTGTCGATGGCATTTTCCAATTACAAGCGCTTAAATGACCTTTGAATTCATCTGCAGCCTCTTTTAGCATCATACAATGAGATGGCACACTAACAGGCAATTCAACTGTTCTCTTAGCCCCAAGGTCCTTTGCAACTTTAGCTAATCTCTCTACAGCTGCTTTCGTGCCAGCCGCAACAACTTGTCCTGGAGAGTTAAAGTTTGCCGGCGCAATTATTTCACCTTGTGAACTTAAGTCACATGCCTTTAAAACCTGATCATCAGACAGCCCTAAAATAGCAAGCATTGCCCCCTCACCACTTGGAACTGCTTTTTGCATCAACTTCCCTCGTGTTTGCACTAACTTCAAGGCACTCCCATAATCTATAGCTTCAGCTGCAACCAAAGCGGTATATTCTCCCAAACTATGCCCACTTAAAACTTCTGGCAAAATTCGAGCACAGCAATTTTTAAATTCTCTAAACACAGCTATGCCTGATGCTAGTAATGCTGGTTGAGTAAATTCAGTCTGATTTAGGCTTTCTTTTGGACCCAAAGAAATTAACTGCCAGAGATCATATCCTAAAATATCTGAAGCTTCATTGAAGGTATCTCTAACGATACTGCTGTCATCATAGATATTTTTTAACATTCCGACGGACTGTGAACCCTGGCCCGGGAAAACTACAGCATAGCTCATATTTACACCTTAACTAAAATTTTAATACAATCGCACCCCAAGCAAGTCCACCTCCAAATGCATCTAACAAGAGAGTATCCCCTCTCTTAATTGTTCCATTCTTAATTGCATAATCTAATGCCAACGGGATTGATGCTGTAGAAGTATTTGCATGCTCAGATACCGTTAAGATAACCTTATCCATGCTAACTCCAATCTTTTTGGCCATACTAGCTATGATCCTAAGATTTGCTTGATGTGGAACGATCCAATCTATTTCTTCTGCGCTAATATTGGCTGACGCTATAACTCTTTGAGCTATATTACCAAGCTCCTCAACAGCAACTTTGAAAATAGTTTTTCCCTGCATAGACAAATATTTATTTCCAGAAACAGTCTGATTAGGTAATAAAAGAGCTTCAGAAAACTTACCATCAGCAGATAGTTCAGTGGCTAAAATACCTGGCTCATCTGCACTCTCAAGAACAACTGCTCCAGCACCATCTCCAAATAATACACATGTGGTTCTATCCTGCCAATCCATAACTTTTGACATTGCTTCACTGCCAATAACTAGAATTTTTTTAGCCATTCCTACTTTTATTGCGTTTTCGGCACATGACATTGCATAAACAAAACCTGCACAGGCTGCCTGTAAATCATAAGCTGGGCACGGTGGGATCCCTAGGATTGTTTGTATCTTGCAAGCAGCTGATGGAAAAATATCTTTTGCTGAGCATGTTGCGACAATAATTTGATCTATTTCTTCAGGTTTAACATTAGCCATATCCATTGCAGATTTTGCAGCTTTTGCTCCCATAGACACCACAGACTCATTTTCTGAGACTACATATCTCTGTGTAATTCCTGTTCTTTTCTTAATCCATTCATCACTAGTATCAATTTTTTTAGCTAAATCATGATTGGTTAATACTTTTTTTGGCAAACAGCTTCCTACTCCTGCCATACGCACGTGATGCATTTTAATTACCTTGAGAATGTTTATCTAGTTGTTCTTTTACTTTACTAACAATCTCATTTTTTGCTCCTTGGCGTGCGGAGTTAATAGCTTGAATAAAAGAAATTTTAGTTGCTCCACCATGACTCTTGAAAACAGCACCCTGAAGGCCAAGAAATGCCGCTCCATTGTAGTTATTTGGGTCAAATCTCTTTGCTAGCCGCTTAAAAAGTGGCTTCGCAAAAAATGCACACAATTTATATCTAAAATTGGCTGCTATTGTTTGTTTAAGCTCTTTAATAATAAACTCAGCTAGTCCTTCACTTGCTTTAATAGCAACATTACCAGCAAAACCATCACATACTACAACATCAACAGTACCACGAAAAATATCATACCCTTCCACATAGCCATGATAGTTCAATATTTTATCGTCATTTATTAAATCATTTGCTTTTTTGATAGCATCAGTTCCTTTATTAGGCTCAGACCCAACATTGAGAAGACCTAAACTTGGGGAATCTATATTAGCTACAAATTTTGCGAAAGCATTGCCCATAAGAGCAAATTGATAAAGATTCTCAGAACTACAATCTACATTTGCGCCAAGGTCAAGAACATAAACTTTTTTTCTGTTTTTTCCATTACTAGGCATTGGGTGAATAATAGCAGGACGAGATAATCCTTCACACATACCTAGAACAAATCTAGATATCGCCATCAAAGCACCTGTATTACCTGCGCTTATGCAAGCATCAGCTTGTGAATTTTTAACTAACTCTATCGATTTGCGCATTGATGAATCCTTTTTATTGCGCATTGCAAGCGCCGGGGATTCATCCATTTCAACAACTTCACTTGCTTCAAAGAAGCTAATTTGGTCGCTATTATACTCTCCATCTGAAATATATGGATCGATAGCACTACGTTTTCCAACTAAAATAAAATTGGTATCACAATAGATTCTAGCAGCATCAATTATCGCAGGAACAATGACCTTCGGGCCAAAATCCCCACTCATAACATCAACTGCTAGCGTTATTTTCTCTTTCAAAACAAGAACTACTCGTCGTCAGAATCAGAAAATTCTTCTTTTCTTTTTAGAACTTCTTTACCACGGTAAAAACCATCTAAACTTATATGATGTCTACGATGTGTTTCACCAGTTCCAGAATCCACGGTCAACGAAACTCCTGATATACTATCATGTGCTCTGCGAAAATTACGCTTAGAACGTGTTGTTCTGTTTTGTTGTACTGCCACAATCAGCTCCTTAAGTGTTTTTATAACTACAATCTTCATGCTTCGGTGCAAAAGGCACCGCTAGCAAAAGTTCTTCACTGACCAACTCATATACAGAGAAATCTCTCTTTTCATTCATTATCAAAGGATCAAGATCTTTTGGTAATGACTTCAAGTGGTCAATCTTAATTGGATATAGAGTGAATCTATGCTCAATTACAAAGTCATTCTTTTCCATACATCGCTGACAAATCATTTTCAACTGAGTTGTCAATTTACCCGTGATGCATATCCTGCTGCCTTCACCTAAAATACAGCGAAATGTATAACCACACTCTCTATGTTGATTATCTTCTAAATGAATATTATCAACCCGCCCTAAAAAATCTTTAAGGCTTGAGAGCTTAACCTTTCCTGAAACCAACTCACCTGATTCGAGAAGGTACACAGGATTAATATATTTAGCATGGCTACTTTGCATTGGCGTATGATATCCCTACTTAGTTAAGCTGTCAAAATTCCTAAGCTTATATTACTCATATTGTTGACAATAAATTCATCGAGTTAGATAAATTATTCCACAAGTTCGCCAACTTAATATTCATGCCTTTAATTTCATCAATAAAGCTAGTTTTCTTTTTGTAAACTACCACTGGCATGTTATCAAACTCACTTCTGGCGATTGAATCTATATATCCAAAATCATCAATTAGACCAAGAGCCTTTGCGTTACGTCCAGTCCAAACCCGACCAGTATAAAGCTCTGGATTATGCGGATCTTTAAGTTTATCTTTACGGCCATTAATAACGTCATCAATAAATATTTGATGTGCCTGCTCTGCCATAGATTCTAAAATTTCTTTTGCTTCAGCTTGAACCGGCTCAAATGGATCATACATCGCCTTTAGACGACCAGAGGTTATTAACCTACGTTCAACTCCAACTTTATGAATCAAGTCTACAGCACCAAAAGTACTAAATGCTGTTCCAATAGACCCAATCAAACTGGTTTCTCCAGCATAAATTTTATCTGTTGCTGATGACACCAGGTATGCGCCAGATGCACCTAAATCTTCTATTACCGCATATATTTTCTTTTTACCAGCTAGTTCATTGCGCCAATATAAGATATCTTTATAAATTACTCTGGACTGAAATGTCGTTCCACCAGGGCTATTAATTCTCAACATAACAACTTTAGCTTTATCATTTTCACAAGCATTCTTAAGCTCAGCAAGAATAGCTTGTGTTGTTGAGCTAGACATAAGTGCCGTCTGAATATCTATAACTGCAATATGAGGAGATGTACTTTTACTTTGCAATGAAGGTCCTGCACCAGGAATCTTTATCGAAACAGTAATGAAAACTACATATGCAAAAAACAACAGGGTGAAAAATATTCTCCATCGCCGAGCTCGTTTATATTCGTTAACACTTGCTAAGAGAACTTTTTCGATAATTTTTTTTTCTTTCTTCTCATCCATAATTTTTGTCCCTAAATTTATTGTACCTGTACATCAGAAAGTTTATTAGCTGCAATTTCAAAAATTTCCGGTAATTTGGCCTCAACTAATAAATCTTTGCCATCTTCATAATCCTTTATAAATATACTACTAGCATGCAAAAATAATCTATCTGTTCCTATAATATTGGCATACTGGTCATTTATTTTTCTACATCCATATCTACTATCACCAATAATATCAGAGTCCTCACTTGCAAGATGCACACGGATCTGATGTGTTCTTCCTGTTATAAGCTCTGCCTCAAACATTCTGGCACTAGGCATACGCTTTAAACATTTAAATCTTGTTTGTGAATCTTTACCGTCCTCTGCAATTATAACTTTCCATTGACCAGATATATCATGAATTTTCAAAAGTGGTTTATCTACCAGAAATTTACTTTTAGACAAGCTGCTATGACATAAGGCTGAATACCTTTTCGTGATCATATCCCCATCACGTAAATATTCATGTAATCGGCGTAAAGAACTTCTTTTTTTGGCCAAAATCAAACATCCAGATGTATCTTTATCAAGTCTATGAACCAATTCTAGATCATAAAACTTATTAGTACTTCTTAGAGCCTCGATAACACCATAACTTAAACCACTGCCTCCGTGCACAGCAACTCCAGATGGTTTGTCTATTACCAATATGCCTTTATCTTCGTAAATAACATTTTCCAATAACATGGAGGCCAAGTCCTCCATCTTTTTAGCAGGAGGCACATATTTTGCTCTTACAGAACTTTGTTCTACCAAGAAAGGTGGAATTCTAACTTTGTCGGAAGTATTTAGTCTGCTTGCCGACTTAACTCGAGAGCCATTTACTCGAACTTGCCCCGTTCTAATTATTTTATGTAAATACGGTTTAGGAATGGTCCGCTTAAGACGGTTTGAAATGAAGTTATCGACCCTAACCCCAGCGAAACTATTACTTACAACAAAAATATTGCTCATTTGGTTTTCCTTAAAACTAAACTTCGCATATTATATAGATACCTAGATAATTTGTACAGGTATATGAAAAACAAAGGCTTCTTTCGGAAAACACCAATTTCTGTTAGAATTTTATTAAATATGCCCGAGCGTGTAGATACATGCTATTTGTTCAGGCCCATTGAAGAACCTACCAGGAATAACCTATCAATTATATATATATTTAGGTATTCCTTAAGAGGTAGGCTGCTTTAAAAAAAACATGTAAAGATTTAGATATAGTGAGATACAAAAAAATGACTAAAAGGATGCTTATTAATGCTTCTCAACCTGAGCAAGTTAGAATAGCTTTAATTGAAAATGAAAAACTATTAGATTTAGATATTGATACACATGGTAGTGAATATACCAAAGCTAACATATACAAAGGTGTGGTAACTAGGATTGAACCTAGTCTTGAAGCAGCTTTCGTTGACTATGGTGGTAATCGACATGGGTTTCTGCCATTTCGTGAAATTTCTCGAGAGTACTTCAAACCTTCCGCCAAAAATTCACAAGAGCGTGTTTCAATAAAAGATGCTATCTCTGTCGGCAATGAACTTATAGTACAGATTGATAAGGAAGAACGTGGTAACAAGGGCGCTGCTCTCTCAACTTACCTTTGTCTTGCTGGATGCTATATAGTTTTGATGCCAAATAATCCTAAAGCAGGTGGTATCAGTCGTAGAGTCGATGGTGAAGAACGTGAAGAGTTAAAAGAAATCATGAATACTTTGTCAGCACCAGACGGTATGGGAATTATAGTAAGAACAGCTGGTGTAGGTAGAAATATAGAAGAACTAGAGTGGGACCTTAACGTTATGTTAGCCCATTGGAATGCAATCCAAAATGTTGCTAAAGAAAATAAAGCACCATTTTTAATTTACCAGGATAATGACATCATCTATAGGTCTATTAGAGAAAATCTAAGACCTGATATAGAAGAGATTATTATTGATAACCACGAAGCATTCAAGCGTGCCTCTGAACATGTTAAAAGTGTGAAACCAGACATGTTGGCTAATGTGAAAATGTATAGCGATGCTGTGCCACTGTTTACTAAATATAAAGTAGAGCAACAAATAAGTAGCGTCTTTAACAGAAATATCCAACTTCCTTCTGGTGGCAGCATAGTTATTGATCATACAGAAGCTCTTGTATCAATAGATATTAACTCAGCTAAAGCAACTAAAGCTGGAGATATTGAAGCAACAGCAGTACAAACCAATCTAGAAGCAGCTGATGAAATTGCAAGGCAAATGCGTCTTAGAGATCTAGGTGGGTTGATAGTAATAGATTTTATAGATATGTCTGTACTAAGAAATCAACGCCAAGTCGAACAAACATTGAAAGATGCTCTCTCTATTGATAGAGCACGTGTACAAGTAGGACGAATTTCTAGATTTGGTCTTCTAGAGATGTCCCGACAGCGCTTAAAGACAGCCCTAACAGATTCTCACCATATTCCCTGCCCAAGATGTAAAGGTCAAGGAACTATATACTCTGTTAGTACTTTGGTAATGGTTATGTTGCATGACATTGAAGAGCTTTCAACTCACAACCGCAATGCCGTGATTAAATTAGAGCTACCTCTAGATTCTTTAGTAGTTTTCATGAACGAAAAGCGCACAGCTTTAGATCAGCTACAGAAGAAGTACAACATTCGCCTAGTTATCATACCCAATAATAATCTACAAACTCCAGACTACATTCTTGAAGTTTTACAGGGAACAATCGAAAATTATTCAATGGATAAAGTTAAAATTCCTGCACATAAAGAAGTACATTATGAACATGCTAATATGTCTGGAACTAACGAGAATAAAGCTGCTATAGATTCCGCCATCATACCACAGGCACCAACACACATAAGCAAAAAACCTGGTATAATTCAGAAAATTTGGAAATCTTTAGTTGGTGAAGAAGACAGTGACACTGAGAATAAAAAACAAAATGATAATAAGCACCGTCCATCGAGATATCATTCACGCAAGAGGACTCAGACACAAACAAACAGAAAGTATAAGCCAAGAAAGCCTACTAATTATCAAGGTCAAGATCCATCACCGGCAAAAAAAACAAACGTCCATAAAGAACATAAAGAACAGTTCTCCAATGATACTGATGTTGATGGCAATACCAATAAAAATCCAAATCCGCATTCAAAACCTAGACGGAATCGGACTAGTAACAACAGAACCCATCATAACAATAGAAACCATCATAACAACAGAAACCATCATAACAATAGAAACCAACATAATAGTAATGATGCCAACAAAAATGATGGCAAAAAAAATGATGAGCCTAATCGATCTACCGAGAACGCTTCACAATAACTTCATAGTCAACACACCCATCTCATATGGGTGTGTTGACAATCCTCTAGCATATCTGCAAAATTAACTCTCTGAATACATATATAAGTTATTCATCCAATCCTTGTATGTCTTTTTAGGAAATGGCCTTATGGAAAAATCTAATAAAGAATTACTGAGTAATTGCATAGATAATCCTCATGATACCGACAGCTATAACAAAGTTCATAGCTATTCCATATCGAATACGGAAAAGTTTTGGGAACATCAGTCTAAATCTCAACTCTACTGGGAAAAAGAATTTACCTCTACATTCAACGGTGACCTTAGTCAAGGTACTGACAGATGGTTTGATGATGGCTGCCTTAACGCTTGCTACAATTGCTTAGATAGGCATGCACAAACGCACCCAGAAAAACTTGCAATCATTTGGTCATCCGAATCTAAAACTGAAACTAGATACATCACCTATAAGCGACTACATGAACAAGTATCATTATTTTCTAATAGCTTAAAAAATCTATCTTGTGAACCTGGTGACACCGTATGTATCTATATGCCAATGATCCCTGAAGCTATCATTGCAATGTTAGCTTGCGCTAGAATAGGCGTTACACACTCAGTAGTATTTGCTGGCTTCTCACCTGAAGCTCTAAGTGCAAGAATAATAGATGCAAATGCTAAAGTTCTAATAACAGCAGACCAAACCACTCGCTCCGGTAAACTTATTAATTTGAAAGAACAAGCTGATATTGCAGTTAAAGATCATAATATTGAACATATGATTGTAGTTAAAAGAACCGGTAACACTATCAACTGGGTTGACGGTAGAGATCAGTGGTATAATGAACTGTTATCTGAATCAGAATCTGACTGCCCTGTAGTTAATGTTGACTCTAATTATCCATTATTTATGCTCTACACCTCGGGCTCCACAGGAAAACCTAAAGGTATCGTTCATTCAACTGGAGGATATCTTAGTTATGTTACTTCAACATTTAAAAGTGTATTTAACTATCAAGATAAAGATGTTTACTGGTGTACAGCAGACATTGGATGGATAACTGGCCATAGTTATTTAGTCTATGGTCCTCTGAGCGCTGGAGCTACTATCTTTATGTTAGAGGGTAACCCAATGTACCCATCTGCAAATGAATTAAGCTTAACTATAGATGAGCACAAAATATCTATTTTATATACAGCACCAACCCTTATACGCATGCTTATGCGACATGGAGATGACGCAATACAAGGCAGCACTAGAGAATCCATAAGGCTTCTTGGGACTGTAGGTGAACCAATAAACCCTGCAGCATGGGAATGGTATAAAGAGAAAATAGGAAATAATAAAGCTCCTATTGTAGATACATGGTGGCAAACTGAAACCGGTGGAATTATGATATCACCTCATGTCAATGGCAAACAAAAACCAGGAGCAGCAATGTCTCCATGCTGGGGCATCAAACCTTATATATTAGATGAAAAAGGCTCAGAAAAACAAGGTGAGAACACAAGCGGGTGCCTGGTAATTAAAAATTCTTGGCCTGGAAAAATGCTAACTATACATAATGATCATCAACGCTATCTAGATACTTATTTATCAAAATATCCTGGGTATTATTTTTGCGGCGATGGTGCACGACGAGATAATGATGGTGACTTGTGGATTACAGGTCGTATTGATGATGTTATTAATGTTGCAGGTCATAGACTTAGCACTGAAGAAATTGAAAGTGTCTTGGTTTCTCATAGAAGCATCTCTGAAGCCGCAGTAGTTAGTGTGCCAGACCAAATCAAAGGTGAAGCTATATATGCCTTTGTTCAGGTTATGAAAGATGTCATAGCCACAGATCAACTTAAGAAAGAATTAGAAAATCACGTTAAAAAGTCAATCGGATCTTTTGCCAAACCAAAACATATACAAATGGTGGCTGAATTACCAAAAACTCGTTCAGGGAAAATCATGCGCCGAGTATTAAAAAAACTAATTTTAAAACAGCATGATCAGCTTGGAGACTTAAGTACTCTTGCGGAGTCAAGCACTGTAAAAGATATAATTTCATCACTAGAACCAACAAATTAAGGCGTTTATTTTTATGTATTCAAAATTATCTGAATCTATACTCTGGGATAAAATGGAAGAGTATTACAAGCATTTTGGCCCATCTCTATGGCAAACCAACATTGTTCCCTATGCAATTTCTTCAAGCAAAATTCTTGCGCAAACTTATGCGAACATGATCGTGGCAAACTTACAGGATTATTTAAATGATCAAGGTAAATCTTCCCCATCAGAGTCAATATACATTCTTGAATTAGGAGCAGGTCATGGACAATTTGGATATTATTTAACAGAAAAATTAATTTCACAATTTAAAACACTCACATGGTCAACTGAATACATAAAATATGTTCTAACCGACATCTCTCAAGAAAATAAAAACTCTTGGGCTCAGCACCCTAAATTTGCCCCACTTATTAAACAAAAAAACATGGATTTTGCAACCTTAAATCCTCTTCAAGGAGGTCACTTCACTACTGATTTGCAAAAATTTGAATTTAAAGATGGTTGCACTAACACACCTCTATTTGTAGTTGGAAATTACTTTTTTGATAGCTTGAAACAAGATGCTTTTGAAATTCAAAACCATGAAATCAATGAAGTCCTCATCGAAGTAGATGCTAATGGCCCTCTAGAGTCGATATTTCAACAATCCAATTACAAATTTAAACGCAACGCTATTACACCTAAAAATTACTATAAGAACCACCATCTAAATAGTATTTTAGAGTACTATAAAAGCAATTTAGAAGAAGGCTCTTTCCTTATACCAATCGGCGCCATAAACTGTATGGAAAATTTATCAAACCTATCAAATACTAATGTTACATTTTTAGTAGGAGATAAAGGTGAAACTATACTCGATGCCCTATCGAATGTTTCTGACCCTGAAATTTCCCAACATGGCTCCATGTCAATGATGGTGAATTTTCACTCCCTTGAGCAATATTTCAATATTAGTGAGGGATTAGCAATTACAACGAAGAATACTAGTGAAAACTTCCAATTAGCTTTTTTCTGTAACCGTCACTCATACCCAATGTTGCATACTAAATATGCTTTTAATAATTTATTAAGTATTACAAGTCCAGATGACATCTATAATTTATTTTATACTAATTACAATGAATTAATAGATTATAAATCATTGGACCAATATATTGCTTTAATGAAAGTATCAAACTGGGATCCCAATCTTCTTTATGAAATTTCTGAGGCACTAAACAATCTCCTTGAAGATGCTGATGTAGTCCAAGATAATACTATTTACAATGGCTTATTAAAAATTGAGAAGTACTTTTTTAAAGTTGAATCTGATGCTGATATATATTTTGAAGTCGGAAATTTATTTTATACGATGAGTCGTTACGATGATGCCCTACGCTTATTTCAATTTTCAGACAAGTTCTTCCCTGAAAACAAAGAAATTCAATATAATTTAGCTTTATGTTATGAAGCTTTAGGTAACATAGATTTTGCAAAGACTGCTGTTGAAAAATGCTTGCGTGATAACCCAGCCTATTCTCTCGCTCTTGAGCTTGAAAAAGATTTGTTATCTGAGTATTAGAAAGGATATATAAAAAAAGGAGCTTTTAAGCTCCTTTTTTTATTTTATCAACAAAATTAACTAGCCTATTAAACCAGCTTTTGTTTCGCCTTTACTGTGCGTAACTGCATACTTAACTAGAACACCCTTATTATCAAAAAGGACAACTAATTTTTTAGTATCATCATTTGTTCCCTGAGTGAACCAATTAACTACGGGGATGAAATTGCTCGCTTTTTGTGATGATTTAGTATGGCTATATTCCCACTTTTCATTATTACCAACAAAATCAACATCAGACGGCTGACCAAATTTTCTTTCAACATCTAACTTAGTAGTTCTTTTTGCTATTAAAAAACCACTCAAGTCTGCTGTTTCAGTTTTTCCTAATACTTTATTTCCTGTACTTGCACATGCAACAAGAAACAAGAAAAGTACCGTTACACCAGCTAATTTCAACTTATTCACGGACACAATCCCCTTACAATTATCAATTTATGGTGGAATACTACCACCTGCTCATTCTATGGTCAAAAACCAGAACATTTTTAGTTTGATTTCTCATCTTTGCCAAAGTCCTCAAGTTTGATATTATTGATCCTAATCATTTTAAGGGATAAGTAGAATGTATAAAACAATATGGAAGTTTGTTACTTTGGTAACTATCTTTATATGCTCGCCATGCTTTGCAGCAAAAACTATAGATGAAATTAAAGAGCGTGGTTATCTTATTTGTGGAGTAAGTCAAGGTCTGCCAGGATTTTCATTTACGAATGATGATGGCTCTTGGGATGGCTTAGATGTCGATATTTGCCGTGCAACAGCAACAGCTATCTTTAAAGACCCCACTAAAGTCCGCTTTCGCCCGCTATCTGCTAAAGAAAGATTTACAGCGCTACAATCTGGTGAAATAGATCTACTCTCAAGAAACACAACCTGGACTTTTCATCGAGATGCAGCCCTAGGATTAGAGTTTACTAATATTGTCTTCTATGATGGGCAAGGATTTTTAGTACCAAAAGAACTTAGCATAAAAAGCTTTGGCGACTTATCTGGTGCCACTTTTTGCACACAATCAGGAACCACCACTGAATTAAATCTTGCAGATTATTGCCGAGCTAATAATATCCCTTATCAGATAATAACTTTTGACACTGCAGATGAAGTTGTAAGTGCTTACCAATCTGGCCGTTGCGATGTATTTACAAGTGACAAATCAGGATTGGCAGCAAGAAGAACCAGTCTTAAAAATCCTGATGCTCATGAAATACTAGACTTAACTATTTCTAAAGAGCCTCTAGGACCATCTGTAAGACAATATGACAGTCAATGGGCAGATTTAGTCCGCTGGGTTGTAAACGGACTGATCACAGCAGAAGAACTTGGAATTACCAAAGAAAATGTCAATGTTCAACTTAAATCTAAAAATCCAAAAACACAAAGACTCTTAGGAGTTAATGACAATTTTGGTATATCACTAGGTGTTGATAAAGACTTCATGGTTAATGTAATTAGCTCTTTAGGAAATTATGGGGAAATTTACACTAAAAACTTAGGACCTCAAACCCCAATGAATATACCACGCGGACAGAATGCTCTCTGGGAGAATGGCGGTCTATTATATTCACCTCCATTTAGATAATAGATGTTTCTAAACAATAGAAAAATTCGGCAGCAATTATATCAATTAATTGTTGCCCTCTGCTTTGTTTGCATATGCTTCTTTGCTATCAACAATGCCTACATCAACTTACATAAACAAGGAATAGCAACCGGATTTGCTTTTTTATCCAAATCAGCTGGCTTTGATGTTATAATGCACTTGATTCCTTTCAATGAAAAAAGCACCTATAGCATCACTTTAATACTTGCAATATTTAATACTATTTTAGTATCTGCTTGCGGCATTACTCTAGCAACTATACTAGGTTTCAGTCTTGGCATCGCAAGATTATCTGTCAATTTCATAATTCGTAGCATTGCAACTATTTATGTGGAGTTTTTCCGTAACATCCCCCTACTATTACAAATATTTTGTTGGTATTTTGGTATATTACGCCTGCTACCAAAACCAAAAAACAGTATTTCTTTGTTGCCAGAGACCTATTTAAATATTAGAGGTTTATATTTCCCGAATTTCACCATCACAGAAAATGGATTTATCTTCTTTATAATTTTAGCTACTAGCATATTTTTTTGTGCACTGACGTATCGTTACAATAAAATTCTTGGTAACAACCGGCATATCAGAATAAAACGTTTAATTTTACTTCTGTGTCCAGCGATATTTTTTATAGTATTATCTCCCAACATTTTAACATCAACAGCCCCCGTACTTCGTGGATTTAATTATCAAGGAGGCACTGTAATAATTCCTGAATTTATTGCTTTATTATTAGCTTTATCAACATATACGGCTGCCTTCATTGCTGAAATTGTTAGAGCTGGAATTGAAGCTATAGACAAAGGTCAAAAAGAAGCTTCTCTTGCTTTAGGGCTCAATAGAAGACAGATGCTACGATATATAGTGCTCCCTCAAGCTATGCGTATTATAATCCCTCCTCTTACTAATCAGTACCTCAACTTAACTAAAAATTCTTCATTAGGTGCTGCTATCGCGTACCCTGAATTAATCTCAGTATTTGCCGGCACAGTACTAAACCAAACAGGACAAGCTATTGAAGTAATCGGTATAACCATGGCAGTTTATTTAATACTTAGCCTTAGTGTAGCTATGATCATGAATAAATTTAATAATGCTGTCGCAATAAAAGAGAACTAAATGGCAAGCTGGAAAACAAATATTCTCAAATTTAAATACAATATAGTAGTTGGTGGCTTGTTACTTACTCTGCTTGGATATTTATTTACTCCACTTATAAATTGGTTATTTATCTCAGCAACCTTCACAGGAGACTCTCCTTCAGAATGCACCACTAATGCAGCGTGCTGGCTTTTTATTAATGCTAGATTTAAACAATTTATGTTTGGATTCTTTCCCCCTGCTGAGCTTTGGAGGATTTATCTCTCTTATGCTCAAATAATTCTAGCACTTTTATTATTCCACTTACCTATAAAATCAAAAAACTATAAAAAAGTTGTTTTAGCTTTCACATTCTTTATTATTCCAATATGTTCATTTTACTTGTTTGTAGGAGGTATTTCTGGACTGATAGAAGTGCCAACTGATAAATGGGGAGGCTTACATTTAACATTAGTTGTAGCGCTTGTTGGGATCAGTGTTTCCTTGCCAATTGGTATAGTATTAGCTCTTGCAAGAACTTCATCGCTCCAACTAATTCAATCATTATCTATACTTTTCATAGAAGTCTGGCGTGGGATCCCTCTTATTTCAGTATTATTTATGTCATCTGTCATGTTGCCAATATTCATGCCAGATTCTTGGCAAATTAATAAGCTTTTACGTGCTCTAATTGGTGTCTCTATTTTTTCATCTGCTTATATGGCCGAGGTAATACGTGGTGGGTTACAAGGTTTACCCAAAGGTCAATATGAAGCTGCTCATGCATTAGGTCTTGGTTATTGGCAAACACAAATCTTCATAATACTTCCTCAAGCTATAAAAAATGTTATTCCTGGTATTGTAAATAATTTTATTAGCTTATTTAAGGATACGACCCTTGTTTTAATTATTGGATTATTTGATTTACTTGGCATGGTCCAAAATGCTATAAACAATCCCAAGTGGATTTCTTTCGCTCTTGAAGGTTATATCTTTGCAGGACTAGTTTATTGGATATTTTGTTTTTCAATGTCAAGATATAGTCTACACATTGAGAAGAAGTTAAAAATAGCGAGCTAAATACATATGAAAAAAAAAATGGTTAACTTTAATAATGTAAACAAGTGGTATGATGATTTCCATGCTTTGAAAGATATTTCACTTGATGTTTATAAAGGTGAAAAAATTGTTATTTGTGGCCCTTCAGGATCTGGCAAATCATCACTAATTCGTTGTATTAATAAATTAGAGGAACATCAAAAAGGAAGCATAAATGTAAACGGCATCGATGTTAACGATAATGTTAAAAACATAGATAAAATAAGAAAAGAAGTCGGAATGTGCTTCCAGCATTTCAATCTATTTCCGCACCTAAGTGTTTTAGAAAACTGTACTCTAGCCCCAATGAAAGTTAAGAGGATGAATGAACAACAAGCAAAGGTTATAGCCACCTCGCTATTAGAAAGAGTTAAACTTACTGAGCATATAAATAAATATCCAGGACAACTATCTGGTGGTCAACAACAACGCGTTGCTATAGCAAGAAGTTTATGTATGACTCCAACGTTAATGCTATTTGATGAACCAACTTCTTCATTAGATCCAGAAATGATTAATGAAGTACTGGATGTAATGATTAACCTTGCAAATGAAGGTATGACCATGATCTGTGTTACCCATGAAATGGGATTTGCCAAAACTGTAGCCGATAGAATAATTTTCATGGACGATGGCAAAATCATTGAAACAGCAAATCCAGATGAATTTTTCAATAACCCTAAAACTCAAAGAGCTAAAGAATTCCTTGAACAAATCATCCATTAATTTAACGCAGTTATTTTTAATTCTACGTTACTTTTAATTATGACCATTAGTCCTAGATAGTTTAATTTCCACGAAATTTACAACTTATTCCAACTACATTTAATATGAAATATTTCCAATATGGAACGAAAAGTTTTCTTCCTTAACAAAGTCTACTGCTATATACGTATTTAAAGTACCATCTTTATTGATTTATTGTTTGTTAGACATTCCTGGATTATTGATTGTGCTGTATACAACCATGGCGCCATCCCCATAACCCGCACGCTCTTTACTTTCTTCAGATTCGCAATGGAGTGTTTCCCCAATATGCGAGCAATACAGCAAAGTATTCATATCATTACCTGCTCCGCTTTCATTAACAGTTTCCATATTGGGTTTTGTCGCATCTATGCATAAAATGTTATAATGCTTAACTAACTATTCATATAAGAAGGATATAATATGATAAGTTTTAAAGGCAAGCAATTTATGAAATCTATAATTTTAATGGCTGTTAGATGGTATGTAGCTTACG
>JABJGS010000027.1 GCA_018703155.1 Francisellaceae bacterium
GATGATGGTAAACTTTCTAGAAAATCAGATCCAAATGATGAATTTGACAACATTTGGGATGACCTGTAATCTTCATAAAAATAAATTAATAGAGCTAAAATGAAAACTTTTTAAGTAATGAAAACTTTCATTATAATTCTCTAGCCTATAGTCATGCCCGACAGTATAAGTGATTCAAAAAGAAAAGATAGCATATTTATGGTGTTACAGCTGTACTGTCAACCTCTGTAGCATCTAGCTGAGAGGCAGGTTCGAACATAGACTCATAGTTTACATCTTTAACATTATCACTTGAAATAATATCTAGTACTGGTTCTACACGGTAAGGTATCTCTGATTTTTTATATATACCTTTTGCAATTTCTAAATTCTTTACGAGTAAACCTAAAGAAATTTCTCCTTTTGTAACTGCAAAGTCAATTGGAGCTAAAAATATTTCTCCTGTAACAATTTGTGGATATATCTCTGGTGTCATATAGAGAGAATATATTTTCAAATCGTTATGGTCATACTTGTATTTATGATAAATTTTTGTTGCTTGCTGTGCTGCAATTGGATTAGCTACAATAAAGTTAACACGCTCTTTATTCTTTAAAACAAAATCCACTAATCTAGCTTGTGGTAATGCCTGCATTTCACCAGGTAAATTAGCAACCATGGTGACTCGACCTAATGGCATTTTTTTAGGATTATCTTGTAGAGCCTGCTTAAATCCTTTGGCCATCTCTTCAGCCCAAATAACTCCTTTAGGCCCAGGAAATAGTCCTATTCTAATGTCCTTGCCTGCGGATTCTCTTATAACTTCTTCTCCTATTTTCATACCATAACTTTTATATGAATTTAAAACTTTCCCATTTAATTCCTGAGCAGACATATCATTTATTATGGATATTATTGATATGCCTTCTTTTTGTACTTTGTTAATATATTTGTCAAAACCTGAATATTTAATGGATCCTATTAGCAGACCATCAAAATTTGACCCCAAAATATCACTAGTTAAATGATGTCGCTGTTTAGCAGAATTCTCATAGCCACCAGCATCAAATAACGTAAGTTGAATATTTAGTCTTTCTGCTTCTTTAGAAATACCATACCATACTGATTTCCAGTACCCATCCTCAAGATGTGGTAATAACACAGCAACTCGATATGGTACACTAGGTTTTCTAGGTGGCTCCCACTGCTCAAAAATTGGACCTTTTAGTGATGACGCAGCCTTTCCAATCTCTTTAGTGTTAGCATCATACGTACCGTAGTAAGAATTTATATCGACAGCATTTACTAAAGAAGGCAATATTAATAACAATAGTCTTATGTATTTCATCAAAACACGTAACTAAGAGACATACCAAATCCTCTTAAACTACGTTTTGCTTGTAATTTGAAATTATCGTTTATATCATCCCACTTTGGTTTACTTAAGTAGTAAAATCTATAATTAACATCAACAAAGAAATTAGACATCCAAGATGGGTTGATGAAATGTAGCCTAAAGCCAAGGCCAAAATTATAAGCGAAGTCATAAGTTACTTCTTTTTTTGATGCCAAGCCATTCCAAGAGGAATTGGTTTTATTAAATGCAACACCAAGACCAGCCATAACATATGGCCGTATCACGGATTGATTAGACATATCAAAATAGCCATTTAAAAATAAAGTATCCCCAGACACTGAACTGCTCACATAATCTGTTGAGCCAATAAATACAGGGTTATGTACGTATTTAATTGTGTCATTTAGTAGATACTCAAGCTCAACGTGCCAAGAATATGAATTATACCCCACAGCCATTTGGCTAGGTTTTTCATTTCGTTTAGCGTCTTTGTTAACTACCCCTAATGCATTTGTTGCTGCGACACTAGATTTATTAGTAACACTATCTAATTTTTGTTGCCCCATATTAATACCATATCGTACAAACCAACGCTCGCTTACATCATATGGCAACATACTTTCAATTTCTTTTTCTTCTCTAGCAGAAATATCCCCGGTACCAGTTACAGCCTCATAAAAATCTTCATTGTAAGAATGACCATATTTGCCTTCTTGTTTTGGCCATTGATTTGTTTGTACAGAAAAATCGGCATAACAATTTGTTGTAATCGACAATGCTCCTAATCCTACTAATATGACATTCCTTATCAACATCTTAAACTCCAAAATTAAATTAACTTTCAACTCCAACTGAGCTAGTATCTGCACAAATATTAACTCGCTCTTTTAATTCTTTGCCTGGTTTAAAGTGCACTGAGAACCTGTGCTCTGTTGTTAGTGCTTCACCAGTACGTGGGTTTCTAGCTGCTCTTGGCTGCCTATGCCGTAACGAAAAGCTACCGAAGCCTCGCAACTCAATTCTCTCACCATTTGCAAGTGAGTCTGCCATATATTCAAACACACTTTTCACACTACTTTCTAGCAAATGACATGGAATATGTGGATATTCAGAAGATAGTATCTTAATTAACTCAGCTCTAGTCATTACCAGCTATTTCCTCAAATTATCCTTATATTTTACAAAAAGAAAAACAACCTTTTTATAAATACCTAACAAAAACTACTGTCTAACTAATTAACAAGCTCTTACACCTATAGTATACTAATATTGATTGCCTCTCAATTCATGGATGAAGGAGGGTTCGTAGTATGACTGCAACCAAAGAATGGAATAGTAGCGAAGAGGAAACCACTAAAATCGTTGAAGATATTGATGATAGTGATGATGATGATAATAATGACGATAATGCTAGTGAAACTTTTGAGCCTAAAGGTGCCAAGGCAACTTTAGAAAAAGAAGCAACTCCAGCTAATGGCATAAAGCCAGCAAAAATAAAACGTAAGGAATCAGACCCAACGCAGCTATATCTTCTAGAAATAGGAGCATCTCCCTTACTTTCTGCAGAGGAAGAGGTATTTTATTCTAGAAAGGCTCGTAAAGGAGATGAAGAAGCACGCAATCATATGGTTCAGTGCAACCTAAGGTTAGTTGTTAAGATAGCTAGAAGGTATTTAAATCGAGGGCTAGCTTTGCTAGATCTTATTGAAGAAGGAAACCTTGGTTTAATTCGGGCTGTTGAAAAATTTGATCCAGAGCGCGGATTTAGATTTTCAACCTATGCGACATGGTGGATTAGACAAAATATTGAGCGGGCAATTATGAATCAGACCCGAACTATTCGTTTGCCTATTCATATCATTAAAGAGTTAAATGTATATCTGAGAAAAGCTAGGGAGTTAACCCAGAAAATAGACCATGAGCCCTCTTATGAAGAGATTGCAAAGGCTTTAGGTAAATCCCCAAGTGAAGTTAATAAACTGTTAAGGCTTAATGAACGCACTCTCTCCGTTGACACTCCTATGGGTGAAGATACGGAAAAGCCACTTCTTGAAGCACTTGCCGACCCAGGAAATGATGGTCCAGCTAAAATCCTTGAAGATGATAATATGAAGGATCAGCTTGATGATTGTTTAAAGCTATTAAGCGCAAAGCAAAAATCAATAATTGCTAGGAGATTTGGTCTGCTTGGGCATGAAGCGGCAACCTTAGAAGAGGTCGGATCTGAAGTTGGCTTAACTAGGGAGCGGGTCCGACAGATCCAAGTAGAGGCTCTTAAAATATTACGCAACATTATGGAGGAGAAAGGAATAGCCTTAGATATACTCTTTCAAGAATAGTAATATGATTAACTACATTATTGTTAATCATACTTGCTAAGTTATTAGATTTTCCTATAGAGTTATGTTAACACTTTAGGAATTTTCCATATAAAAGGAGGCAATTACAATGTCAGACGTTCTACTGCAGCAGCTAGAAGATAAAATTGATAGTTTGATTGAAACTACTGAGCTTTTACGTTTACAAATTGAAGAGCTCGAAACTAAAAACTCTAGCTTGGTTGAAGAAGGTAGTAAACTAAAAAACAAACAGAACTCTTGGGAAAAGAATCTATCTCAAATGATTCAGAAGCTAGATATTATTGAAAATAAGGGTGGCCAAAGTGAAAGAGTGACCATCACTGAAGAAATTATTGGTTAATTAAATAATTTCCAGACTCTAAAGACACCTAAGTTAATGAATAACTTAGGTGTTTTTTTTAACAAAACAATTTATAAAAACTATCAAACTATTTTGACACACTCGACATATTAGCTGTTTAAATATAAACAATTGTCATCAATCCAACATATTTGAACATAAATCATTAATTTACATGATGAAAAATATTATATTGTCTCTAAAAAATAGTTTTATTGTAAATAATAACAAGAAAACATTTCTCACAAAACAAAGTAAAATATTCAACAAAAAATATTTAAAATTATTTTACTTATGGTCTCTATACGCTAAAAATTAAAGTGCAGGATAAACAAATCACAATATGGAGAATTGACATTGCTTGAAAATTTTTTAGAGACATTAAGGGAGGGGACTATAGAAACCTTGGCAACATTAACACAAAAAGAAAAAGATATTGTCATGGATATTATTTCAGAAGTGAAAACTTTAGATGGTACTGAACTTGATTCTAAATCTATAACTAAAATTTTAGATGAATTTGCCACACGCAAGAATGAATATACTCTCTCATACCAGACAAACATGTTCAGTACATTATCAACATCATCAGCCAACGACTTAACTTATCTTTTGCGCATGTTTTTTGATGTTTCTATGCAGTTAAGAATAATAAGCGATTATGAAGGGCTCTCTAGAATCCTACATATTGGCGAAGACGAAGAAGCCTCCTTATCTTGCAGTATTGCTCATACCTATGCTAACTCTATGTATGCCTGTGAAGCACAACAAAATGCATATTTATCCTTTTGGAACTTGTGTCACTCATTTGCTCATCATTGCTCTAAAATGTCATCTGTAAAAAATTATATATCTATATTTGAAAACAAATTATCCACAACAGAGATTGGTCTATCTAGCAAATTTATAAAGAATATTGCAGTAGCCTTTAGAGAAGTATTATTTGGCACACATGTATCCTGTACAGGGGTGCCATTAATATATTATATGAATAGAATTTCTGCACAGTTATGTTCTTTGCCTGATTATAAACTTAATACAAACTTTATGTCTTGCCACAAGGAGATCATACACCTGCAATTCAGTATGGCAGTTATAAGTCAACATAGATTTGCTAGGTTTACCAATATTTATGATCTTGTAGACCCAAGTGCCATGGCTCTTCATATGAACTCATTTACTGACGGAAATAACTTATATCTTAAATATCTTAAAAAAGAAAATATACAGCTAAAAAAAACACTAGACATGTATTCCATGCTAGGTGCTTCTTTAAAAAAACCTTTAACTCTTTTAATGCATGATATTAACCATCCTGAAAATGACAGTGTCGTAGCTGAAATATTAAATATTACATTGCATGAAAACGATCCTTATAGAGAAGAGTTCAGCAGTGTAATGATTTTATTACTACATAGAATAAACTCCCTATTGCGCATATATCAATATTCATTTTCTAAAGAAAAGCAGGAATATGCTAAATTTGGAATTGAAACTATTCTATCAGACATGTCTCCAATTTTTTTTCTTAGTAAAATAAAATTGATTCTACAATATGGGAAAGATCTCTTAAATGGGCTAACTCCTGACATGTTCCTATATATGGGACATGATATATCTGTTCTACACCCAAGCATCTATCCCCAATATCATTATCATGATGCAAGTCAAGCATCACATAATATTGAACATTTACAAAAATTCATTAATTTAATACCAGATGAGCCAAGTGTAGAGCTTGCAATTTCTTATATACATAGTATTTTTGTAGTTGCAGCTAACCAATTGGGAGAATCTTTAAGTTTGCTTAATACTGTGTATTTAGAGCAAGTTTATATCGCAGCCATAGATGATAATGCACCTCTAAATCTGCATATTGCAGCAAATAAATCCTCTAAAACTCTAGCTCAAGCAGAAATTGAAATCATGGGTATATTTTCAAACCACCATCAAATATCAAAAACATCTGAGATATTCGGCGGCAGTGAATTAAGAACAATTATGCATCAAGCATCAATATCAGTTAAAAACAGACTCTTTAATTTCAAAAAAAACATTATGATATCTAAGCATATGCATCATATTGCTTGTACTCTATTAGACTCAGAACATAAACTAGTTATTATGTTGAAGGAACATAACGCCACCTCAGTTAAATTCTTAGGATATTTTAAAACGACAATGCTTAAAGCAATGCCCCATTCAACAACCTATTCATTTGGGTCATTATCATATACAAGCACCACACAACAGCGCAACAACAAAATACATGCAAAGCTACAGCAAATAAACTTAGAAAGTCATGATGAGAGTATCGAGGCTCTAATAACAATTGAACAATTAATTACTGATTCAATATCAACAAAAATATCCAATAAATCAGAATGTCTAGATATGGCAGAACACATAGATATTGACAAGACAAAAAATACTGGCAAAACTTACCGCCACATGCCCCATCAAATATAACCTTTAAATCAATATAGTTTTTGAAGATTAATACCTTTATTACTGATTAATTTAAAAGTCATATTTTTAATTGACACTTGAAAACAGACAAAGTTTATTTGCAAATCATTAACAATAAGGCTGTTAAATTAAGTATTATTAGTCTCATGCATTTCCAATACCTGCCTAACATTACATGCCACTAACCTCTACCTTTTCAACATGGCAATGGTGATATATTTTAATCCTTATCATCTTTTTCACAGTGCATATTTTGCACTAACCATTGACCATTATTTTTTATTAGTCGGAATTCTATAGATGTTTTAGTACCATTTTTTGCTGCTCTAATTATATTTACAAATCCGTAATGATTTTCAATTCGTCGAGTATTAATATATGTATCTTCTTTCTGTAACAGTGAAGGGCAGAGATTCGTAAATGTATTAAATTCAGATAATGATGTTATTTTTTTGAATGCAGGTGATGTGTACATATACGCTTTTTCAACATCTCCAGATTCAAGAGATGCTACCTGCTCTGTAACAACAGAGGTTAAACCATTTGCCACATAGAATATAATACCTATAAATATTGTAAATATGATCACAAGCCATATTAATATCGTTGGAAAAATAATAAATATTGGTTTTACTGTGCTAAATATCAATTGGTTTCCGGCGCTATCTTCAAGTTTATTACTTACAATAAATACTAGGTCTATTAATGTCCAAACCCCAAATCCTCCAAAAGTTAATAACATCAAAATACCAGTACCAATTTTAGCAATATAGAATCTATGAAGACCTAAGCATCCGCCAAATAAACATAACAACAATGCTAACTTTCCTGATTTAATAGATTTCTTAGTACTCACATTATACTTCTTCTACACTTTTTGTTATATTTTAGACAATAATAATTAAATAAATATTGAAATAAAGTAATAGCAAACTAATTATAAATAACATCTATTCATTCACAATCAATTTATAATTACCTACCAGCAATTCATATTTAAGAAATAAAGTGCTTAATGTATCTCATATCCGTGTAGCCACAACAAAAAATAAGAAAATCATCTAATGGTAAATTATTGCCTCACTAATATATTTCTCATGTTGGAGTATGCTGTTTTTAGTTAAATTTAGTATTTAATAACCAGGTATTTTCTCTAGATGTATATTAAAATAATATATATATTCACAGGCATAGCTTAATGTATTGCGATAAGATCTATCCCTTCAAGACAGGATTGCTCCTAAATCGATTATTATTACTCATGGTACTTTTATTTAGTCTGAGTGCATCTGCAGATAACGAATCTACCCTATTAATAATTGGGGATAGCTTAAGCTCTGGATATGGTGTGCCTCTAGATGAATCATGGGCTAAAAAGTTATCTGAAAAACTGGTTGTTTACAACATTCACGTTACAAATGCTAGTGTCAGCGGTGAGACAACAAGTGTTGGCTTAGCAAAACTCCAATCTTTATTAACTCAGTATAAACCTAAGATGGTTTTACTAGCACTTGGAAGTAATGATGGCCTACGTGCAACGCAGATATCTTTGATGCGCGACAATATTGAGGAAATGATTAGATTAAGCTTTAACTCTGGAGCTAAGGTTGCTCTAGTTGGATTAAAGCTCCCAGTAAACTATGGTGACTATGCTACATACTTTGCCAATAGTTTTGTGCAGACGGCTAAAGCTAACCCTGAAGTAATTTATATTCCTTTCTTCCTCGAAGAATTTTCAGATGATTACTCTTATTTTCAAGAAGATTTACTACACCCGAATGCTAAAGCTCAAGATATTATCCTTGAAACCATATATAAGCATATCAAGCCTCATCTCATTAAAAATTAAAAGCAGCACAAACCAAGTATGTTATTTAAATAAATATTTTGACTGATAAACAATTTGCTTATAACTACAGTTTTGATAGGATTGATAATCTTATCAATTTTCAATCGGTGTAAATATTTTGTTTAACCCCATTACCCTACTGCTACCTGCAATGCAGCCACCTCAACTCCAAGATACTGGAGAAATTAATGGATTATATAAGCATTGGCGAACACAGCTAGTTTTGTTTATGTTTTTAGGATATTCCTGCTTTTATATGTCAAGAAAAAGCTTCACTTTCGTTATGCCATTTATTGCAGATGACTTAGGGTTTAGTAAAACTGACTTAGGTGCTATTGCAACAATCTTATATATAACCTACGGAATTAGTAAATTATTAAGTGGTGTGCTTGCAGATAAATCTAACCCTAGATATTTTATGGCATTTGGCTTAATTATTACCGGAATTTTAAATATTACCTTTGGGTTTTGCTCTTCAGTACTGGTATTCGGCATTATTTGGGGGCTAAATGGCATCTTCCAAGCATGGGGTTGGCCTGCAATTACTAAAATTTTAACTTATTGGTTTGAAAAAAAGAAAAGAGGCACTTGGTGGAGTGTTTGTAACACTGCTCACAATATAGGTGGCGGGCTATTACCACTGTTTTCAGTATTCCTTGCAGCAACTTTCAACTGGCGCCTAGCATTATTTGTCCCAGGTATAATAAGCATCATCATGGGTTTTGTGCTTATACATAGATTAAGAGATATTCCACAATCTCTTGGACTTCCAGCAGTAGAAGATAAATTAGCTGATAACTCCGAGACATCTGTTGATATATCAATCAAAGATATTTTATTTAAACAAGTACTATCTAATCATAGTATATGGCTTTTAGCTGGGAGCTATTTTGCTATCTATGTTATTAGAATGGCACTAGGTGACTGGGGCATGTTCTTTTTCATTGAGGAGAAAAATTATTCTCCAACCCTGGCAGGATCTGCAATTTTATGGTTTGAAGTGGGTGGATTCATTGGTGTACTAAGTGGTGGCTGGGTATCTGATCGAATTTTCAAAGGTAATAGACTACCATATTGCTTCTTTTGCTTTCTAAGTATTATCTTAGGAGTTAGTGCTCTTTGGTATAACCCATTTTCTATGCCAGGTATTGATTTTATATATATGACATTATTAGGATTTCTTGTATTTGGGCCGCAAATGCTAGTTGGATTAGCAGCTTCAGAAAATGTTGACAAACGGGCTGCAGCAACTGCAAATGGATTTGTTGGCTTGTTTGCATATATTGGTGCAGCGTGTGCAGGCATGCCTCTAGGAATGATTATTGATAGGTGGCATTGGCAAGGGTTTTTCTATACTCTACTAGCATCAACTATTATTGGTGTGCTATTCATACTAATCATCTTAATAAAACAACAATTTAATAATCATCAAACAACATTGCAAGCAGTGAATGCTTAACTGGCAAGAAGAAAAGGGTTGAATTTTGTATTGTGATCGTAATGATCAATACCCTCTTCTCTCTTTAAAAACTTGGCAAGGGAATGTAATAACGGCGCTGCGCAAGTACAATAAACTAATTTAAAAGCATAATAAAATACTGCCATATTAATTAAAGTATTAAATGGTAAGTTATAAAATGCTAATGGCAAGAATAATGAAGTTTCGATAAATTCACCAATCCAATTCCCACAAATACTTCTTAGCCAAAAATGCTTCCCTTGCATCATTATTTTCAACTTGGCAACAATAAATGAATTAAAAAATTCACCTATAAAATAAGTAAATACTGATACTATCATTAACCTACTTGAAACACTTAATACTTGCGCATAGGATTGCTGACCATCCCAATCGGGATCAAAAGGCATAGCAATAGCAAACTTACAGGCAATAGCTAAAAATAAATTACTTAACAGCCCTAACCAAATAATTCGTCTTGAAGCGCCGTAACCATAAACTTCCGTTAATACTCCACCAACAAGATAAGTTAATGGGAAAATTATAAGACCCGCAGGTATTGTAATTTGTACAAATTTTATTGGTTTAGGCCCTAGAACATTTGCAGTTAATAATAAGGTCGTAAATAACATAGCTAAATATGTATAGTATTTATAATGATGTCGCTGCATACTCTTATTTCTTAGGAGCAAAGAAGAAGAGACAATAGCCCTTCTTCTAAATACCTAAATTACCTTATTTTTGGCTCATATTCATTACGACTATAACTTTTAGCCATATCCTCTAAAGATATAACTGTGATTTTATCCGCATTCCCAGAAGTACCAAAAGATTCATATCTAGCAATACAAATATCTCTCATTGCAGCCATTGCTTCTTTATTATACTTCCTTGGATCAAATTCACTTGGGTTATTATGCAAAAATCTCCGCATTGCCCCAGTTGCAGCAAGTCTCAAATCTGTATCAATATTAACTTTTCTAACACCATGCTTGATGCCTTCACATACTTCTTTAACTGGAACACCATAAGTTTCAGGTATTTTCCCACCATACTCATTTATTACTTCAAGCCAATCTTGTGGAACAGCAGATGAGCCATGCATTACTAAATGTGTGTTGGGAATACGCTTGTGTATTGCTTTAATTCTTTCAATATCAAGGATGTCGCCAGTAGGTGGTCTAGTAAACTTATAAGCACCATGGCTCGTGCCAATAGCAATTGCTAGAGCATCGACTTTAGTTGCTTGAACAAATTCTGCTGCTTGACCTGGGTCGGTAAGTAATTGCTCTTTAGATAGAACCCCTTCGGCACCAGAGCCATCTTCATCACCAGCCTCACCAGTTTCTAATGACCCAAGGCAACCTAATTCACCTTCAACTGAGACCCCACAAGCATGAGCCATATCAACAGCCATCTTGGTTGTCTCAACATTATATTCATAAGTCGATGGAGTTTTCATATCAGTCATTAATGAACCATCCATCATAACAGAGCTAAATCCTATCTGTATTGATTGTTGGCATACTGCAGGGCTAGCACCATGATCTTGATGCATACAAACAGGGATATGTGGAAATTCCTCAATTGCGGCTAATATTAGGTGACGCAAAAATCTAGGTCCAGCATATGCTCTAGCCCCAGCTGAAGCTTGAACAATCACTGGTGAATTAGTTTTATCAGCAGCCACCATAATGGCACGCATCTGCTCTAAATTATTCACATTAAATGCAGGAACTCCGTAAGAGTTTTCTGCTGCATGGTCTAACAATTGTCTAAGTGTAATTAAGGCCATAAAAGACTCCCTTGTTATTTATAAATCATTCAACAGTTACAATTTTCATTGCATTAGAACGACCGCTAACACCAATAATATCCCCTCTAGTGATCATTACTTGATCGCCAGATTTCAATATATTTTGTTCGCGTAAAGTGGTTAAAATTTCTCTTATTACTTGCCAACGTTCATGCTTGGTTACATCAAAATCAACAGGGTAAACTCCTCGATATAAAGTCATTTTCCCTCTAGACCTCTTATATCGGCTTATACCATATATTGGTATTTCTGAACGGATCCTTGACATCAATAAAGGTGTAGTACCAGTTTCGGTAAGTGAAACAATAGCGTTTATTTTATAATGATTTGCCGTATACATGGTTGCCATTGCAATAGCTTCATCAACCCTGCTGAAAGTAGATTCAATGCGGTAATGTGAGGTTTTGGCAATAACTTGACTCTCTGCAGCCAAACAAACAGCATTAACTGCTGCAATGACTTTGTGTGGATATTTACCAACAGCAGTCTCTGCTGATAACATTACGGCATCAGTACCATCTAATACTGCATTAGCAACATCTGAAACTTCAGCACGAGTAGGAATTTGATTATCAATCATTGACTCCATCATCTGTGTAGCAGTGATTACTGATTTGTTTAATTCTCGAGCATGATGGATTAAATCTTTCTGTACTCCAGGAACTTCTGCAAAACCTATTTCAACACCAAGATCACCTCGAGCCACCATGATAGCATCAGCACAATTGATAATATCATGAATATTCTCTAAAGCTTCTTTACGCTCTATTTTGGCAATAATTCCAATAGTATCATCACCTGCTAGCTCTTTAGTTTGTATAATATCTTGAGCATTCCTCACAAATGATACCGCGATGTAATCAGCTTCTATTTCTTTTGCAAAAATTATATCTTGAATATCTTTCTCTGTTAGAGTTGCAGCTGATATCCCTCCTCCCTTTAGATTGATACCTTTGTGGTTACTCAACTCTCCGCCAACAACAACACGAGTATGCACAACATCATCTACTATATTTTCTACTTGTAAAGTCAGCCTACCATCGTCAAGCAAAAGAATGTCTTCAGGCTTTACATCATTAGCTAGCTGATAATAATCCAACCCCACCTTAGTTTTATCACCAGCACCTGGCAATATAGATGGATCTAAAACAAATTTATCACCTTTTCGTAAAACTACCTTATTACTTACAAAACTTGATATTCTAACTTTTGGTCCTTGTAAATCTACTAATACGCCAACATTTAATGAATGTTTCTTAGCAATTTGTCGGACCAAATGCACGCTGTGCTCATGTTGTTTTAAATCACCATGAGACATATTTACTCTTATTAAATCAACACCAGCGGTTATTAATTGCTCTAATTTATCAAAATCATCAGATGCTGGTCCTAATGTTGCAATAATTTTTGTTCTACGTAATGTCACCATTTCACCTTATGTTGTAATTGGCTGATTTGCTAGTTCAATTGCTGCAATAACTGGCAACTCAATACCCTCAAGATATTCAAGTAATGCTCCGCCACCAGTTGAAATATAATTTATGTCTTCGCTAACTGCAAAACTCTCAATTGCCGCAATTGTATCCCCTCCGCCAGCCACAGAAAATGCTAAAGAAATTGCAATAGCTTTTGCTAGCTTTTCTGTACCCGTAGCAAAAGGTTTAAATTCATTTGCCCCAAGAGAACCATTCCATAAAATGGTTTTCGCTTTAGCCACTAATTCTAGTACTGGATGTAAAGATTCAGGCCCAATATCTAAAATCTTCCAAGGAGCTTCAACATTATCTACTGGTACAATCATTGTTGTTGCAGTATTACTTAATTCATCACCAACAATAACATCTATCGGCAACACAATTTGAGTACTTTGTTGTTTCGCTATATTTAAAAGCCTCTTTGCCTCTTGAACAAAATCAATCTCATATAATGAATTACCGACATTATATCCTTGTGCTGCTAAAAAAGTATTTGCCATACCACCACCAATAATCAAATGATCAACTTTGGTAATAATATTTTCTAATACTTTAAATTTCGTAGATACTTTAGCACCCCCAATGATTGCGACCATTGGTGACGCTGGCTCATTCATGATTTTTTTAAGATTTTCTAATTCATTTTCAAATAGAGGCCCAATCACTGATGTTCTAATAAATTTGCTGATTCCAACTGTCGATGCATGAGCTCGATGTGCACAAGCAAAAGCATCCATTACAAACACATCAGCAAAGCTTGCCATCTTTTTTGATAACTCAAAATTATTACTTGTTTCTCCAGATAAAAATCTCACATTTTCACAAATGTTAATCATTCCAGATTGTAATTCAAACCCATTAATCCAGTCTCGATGAAAGATAACTTCAGTACTAATAAGTTTATTTAATGCCTCGGCAACTGGTGCTAAGCTATATGTATCATGATCATCAATAGACTTTGGCCGCCCCAGGTGCGATAAGAGCATCACTGTCGCACCTCGAGCTATCAAAATTTTCAAAGTAGGTAAAATCGCTTTAATTCTAGCAATGTTACTAATTTTTCCATTGAACATAGGTACATTAAGATCAACTCGCAATAAAACTTTCTTCCCTGCGATATCTATAGTATCTAAACCAGGCAATCCCATTTTTTAAACTCGCATCATTGCAGTGGCTGTATCTAACATCCTATTTGAAAAACCCCATTCATTATCATACCAAGACAAAATTTTCACTAGATTGCCAATAACCCTAGTTTGAGTTTTATCAAAAATTGAAGATGCTGGATTATGATTAAAATCACAAGAGACTAATGGCAAATCATTTATTTCCAAAATACCTTTTAAATCACCACTAGCTGCATTTTCTACAATTGAGTTTACTTCAGCAACACTAGTATCTCGGCCTGCTGTAAACGTTAAATCTACAACAGATACATTTAATGTTGGAACACGCATGGCAAATCCATCTAACTTGCCAACCAATTCTGGCAATACTAATCCTACTGCAGTCGCAGCACCGGTGTTTGTTGGGATCATAGAGTGTGCAGCAGCTCTAGCTCTCCGTAAATCTGAATGGTATACATCAGATAAGACTTGATCATTAGTGTATGAATGAATTGTAGTCATTAACCCGGACTTAAGTCCTAGCTCTTCATGCAAAGGTTTTACTAATGGCGCTAAACAATTCGTAGTACAACTAGCATTAGATACAATTAAATCATTTGAAGATAATGTATTATGGTTTACCCCATAAACAATAGTAGCATCAACATCATTACCAGCGGGTGCAGATATTAGTACTTTTTTTGCTCCGGCACGAATATGACCTTGTGATTTAGTTTTTGAGGCAAATGCACCAGTACATTCAAATACTATATCTATATCTAATTTTTCCCAAGGCAATTTACTTGGATCTCTTTCACACAGTAGAATAACACTTTTACCATCACATTCTATCGTATCTTCAGTATGGCTAACATCAAAGTTAAACCTACCATGAGTAGTATCATACTGTAGCAAGTGGCTATGAATATCCGCATCCCCAAGACTATTAATAGCAACTATTTGAAATTCATTTGTTCGTGAATTTTCAAAAATAGAACGAAAAATGCATCTTCCTATCCTACCAAAACCATTTATAGCGACTCTAATTGCCATTATATTCCTCCAATTTTATACTGAACACGTTTCAAGTTTGCTTAAAACGCAAGATTCTATTTTTGATATTAAATTTTCCACAGTGATCCCTTTAGTCTTATACATTATATCTCCTGGGGCCGAATCTCCAAATTCATCGATACCAACAACTCGCCCACTATGACCAACCCATCTATACCAGTAATTACTATGACCAGCTTCAATAGCAACTTTTGGCTTATCCGTTAATACTGATTTTTGGTATTTCTCTGATTGTTGTGCAAATATTTCAGCACATGGCATTGATACGACTCTAATGCCCACCTTTTTAGTATGATAATTTTGTGCTGCAGCCATAGCTATTTCAACTTCAGAACCGGTAGCAATAACTACCACTTGAACTTTATCACCAAAATCTCTAACGACATAACCACCTTTAGCAATAATTTGTGGATCTACTACCTGCCTATCAATTACCCCTAGTTTTTGCCTAGATAACGCTAACACACTAGGATGTTCACTTGCTTGCAATGCTTCACACCAGGAAACAGTTGTCTCTAAGGCATCACATGGACGCCACACATGTAAATTGGGAATAATCCTCAGTGATGCTAGGTGCTCGATTGGCTGATGTGTTGGCCCATCCTCACCTAAACCAATTGAGTCATGCGTCATAACATAGATAACTCTTTTCCGCATCAAAGCACTTAGACGAATGGCATTCCTTGCATAATCAGAAAAAACTAAAAATGTGCCAGCATAAGGTATATATCCACCATGAAGTGCAAGACCATTCATAATAGCTGACATGCCAAATTCACGCACACCATAGTATATATAATTACCAGAAAAATCTTCTTTAGTAATAGCTTTACTATTAGCATGCAACGTCAAATTAGATCCAGTTAAATCTGCTGATCCACCTAAAAGCTCTGGTAAATTTTTACCTAGTTCATTTAAGACATCTTGCGAAGCTTTCCTAGTTGCAACTTGCGAACTAACATTTATGACTTTATTATAAGCATTATGCTCATATCCATCAGGTAATTTACCAGCGATTCTGCGCAATAGCTCTGTTGCTAATTGAGGATTATTTCTTTTATAAATATCAAATTGTTTTTGCCATGCATTTTGCATTTCACTGCCTGTAGCACGCGCATCCCATACAGTTCTAATTTCTTCTGGAATATAAAACTCGTCATGCTCCCAGCCAAGTTGCCTCTTGGTCAAAATCACCTCATCCTTTCCAAGTGGACTGCCATGAACTCCTGCACTGCCAGCTTTGTTAGGAGAGCCATAACCGATTATAGTTTTGCAACAAATTAATGTTGGTTGGCTTTGATTACTTTGAGCCTCAATTATTGCTTGCTCTACTTGAGTATGATCATGGCCATCAATGTTATCAATTACTTGCCAATTGTATGCTGCAAATCGGGCTGGAGTGTTTTCAGAGAACCATTTATCAATTTTACCATCAATAGAAATACCATTCTGATCCCAGAACACTATCATTTTGCCAAGGCCAAGCGTCCCAGCTAGTGAACAAACTTCATGTGAGATTCCTTCCATCAAACATCCATCACCAACAAAACAATACGTATGATGATCAATAATCTCTACTTCTTTATTAAACACACTCGCAAGATTTTTTTCCGCAATTGCCATACCTACTGCATTAGCCAACCCCTGTCCTAGCGGCCCTGTTGTCGTCTCGACACCAGGGGTACAACCAACTTCTGGATGCCCAGGCGTCTTTGAGTGTAGCTGTCGAAATTGTTTTATATCTTCAATAGATATGTCATAGCCAGTAAGGTGCAACAGCGCATAGAGCAGCATTGAGCCATGCCCGTTCGATACCACAAACCGATCTCTATTTAGCCAATTAGCGTCGCTAGGGTTGTGTTTGAGGAAACTACTAAATAATACTTGCGCAATATCTGCCATTCCCATTGGCATACCAGGATGACCTGAATTTGCCTTTTGAACTGCATCTATACTCAGCGCTCTAACTGCATCAGCTAGTTTTTTCCTAGACACCATACCGTTTCTCCTTAATTTATAAAGCTGACAAATTATTGTTAGTTTATTTGCCAGAAATTGTACCAAAAAGGGCTAACAGAGTATAATTCATGCCTCAATTTTGAAATGGTGATAAATAATGTCGCAAGTATGGCTAGGAGTATTGTGGAAAATAATTTCCTGCACATGCTTTGCTATTGTTAATGGATTAGTTCGATATCTATCCAGTGATAGCTTTTCTTCAGATGCCACACCTACTTATGTGGTAATGCTATATCAAAATTTAATTGCCACTCTAATTTTATTACCAGTTTTACTTACAAAAACAAATTTTAACGTCAAAAAAATACTGGCTACCAAACAACCTTATTTGCATTTTGCTCGTGTGCTAACCGCAGTATGCGGGATAGGACTATGGTATCTAAGCTTAAAGTATATGCAAATGACTCAAGTAATTGCTATTAGTTTTATCGCACCAATAATAACTATTATGGGCTCAACAATATTTCTTCACGAGAAACTGAGCTGGCCTAGATGCCTTGCTATAACCTTAAGTATCATTGGTGGATTTCTGATCTCTAGACCTGATCGAGGTATTATAGGTCTTGATTTTAGTCTCGTTGTATTTTTCCCTGTTCTGGCCGCAAGTATTTTTGCTTTTGATAAAATCCTAACTAGAAAATTACTAGAATTAGGTGAGCAACCAAATATATTAACCATTTATTTAGTTGGTTCCACAGCTATTCTATGTGTTATACCATTTGTAGTGTACGGCTGCCCATGGCCATCTATAGATAAGCTACCTTGGCTATGTACACTTGGAATAACTGGCTGTCTAGCCCACTACAGCTTCAGCAAAGCCTACGCATATGCTGAGGTTACATTCCTCATGCCTTTTGGGATCTCAAAATTTGTCCTATCAGCATTAATTGGCTACTTTGCGTTTAGCGAGATACCAAGAACATTTTCAATATGGATTGGTATGATAGTTATCTTGGCAAGCACTATTTTACTTAACCTTTCACCAGCCAAAAGAAGCCAAAATAAGGAAAATCCAATATTAGTTGGTCAAGCAACGACATGATATAACTGGATGATCTTAAGAAACCGTCTTAATATATAATAAAGAGTTTTGACTTTGTGAGAAGATAGGGATAGTTCATGGATGATACAAAAATTACAAATATAAAAAATAAATTTACTAAAACTCGCCACCGCCCTTGGGAAAAGAAATTACTCGAAGATAAATTATCAGAATCGTCTCATGCTAAAAATATTGCCAATGCAGAAAATAATGCAGCTTATGAGCTAGATCAAAACTATACCTTGCAAAGACAGATTATAGAAAAGCAAAATAATGAAAATAAAGATCAATCTGAGATAATCTCTAAATTAAACCATATTGAAGAAGAGCCTATTTTAATAGGTGGAATATTTCGCCCACATTTATTTGTTTCTGCTCAAACAGACATTAAAAAGCAAGAAATTAACGACCTACTTACAACATTCCAACAAAAAAACACCAAATTACTTGCCTTATCTAATGATCTTAAATTATTGAAAGCGGAAGAAACAGCTCAGCAAGCAATACACGGTAAAGCTGCTGAAGAACGCCTTCGGTATGCTTCTGAAGGTAAAATACAAGAACTAATGAAACAAACTCAAGAAGCAACAAAGGAATTACAATTAGCACTAAAAAGAGCTCAAGAAGCTGAGCTAAATAATAGAAAAGAACATCACCTTCGTAAAGAACTGCAATTGCATCTTGAAGAAACAAAGATATCATTTGAATCTTCACAAAAATATATTGTACAACTAGAAAATGACAAAGAAGAGCTACAAACAACAAATAAACAAACACTAGGCAAAGTAATAGATCTTGAGGGACAAATGACCCATGATACCAATAACCTACGAAGCAAAGAAAAAGAACATCAAGACTCAGAGCAAGATTTAAAAGAACATATTGAGAAGTTGGGTGATGAAATCATTTCATATCAAAATGAAATTGAGAAATTTGAGTTATTAAAAGCTGTACATACAGGACTTCATGACAAACTAAATTCAAAAGAAACTGAAATATTAGATCTAATGCGTACTCATAATGAGAAAATAGCTGATCTGAAAACTAATCTTGAAAACAAAGACGTACACAATGAAAGCGTTTCTGATTTAAACATAGAAAAATCAGAATTAGAGAATGAAGTTAAAAAACTTAAAAGCATTGTAAAAACTGAACAACATCTGAGAAAATCTGCAGAAGCTAAAGCTACCAAAGCATGCGATAAAATTTCTCATGCTGAGCAACAACTTGCTGCTGCACAAAGAAAATCTAAACAAGCTATTAAACGTGCCAACCAAACTGTCATGAACTTTATAACTCAAGGTGACAATACAGAAGATGATGAAGAACAAATAGGTTAAATTCACCTCTCCTAAATGAATAGGCTCCTCTCGAATCAGCTAAACTGCAACTGGAGAAGGGGCCTTACACCCCCAACGTTCTCTCCACAATATATCTAGATATGTTTTGCCATCTCTAACACATCTACTTATCATCACTACTGCAGCTATCTTATAAACTCAAACCAACTTCGCTCTAATATTAATTAAACCATAATTAATAATAGAAGTTACACGCTTGATATTCTCACCTTATTTGCAGTATTAACAAAAGCATCATGATTAACAACTCTGAGCTCTGAACCCAAAGCCTGTACTGGCACATCACCAGAAATAGAAGCATTATATAAGGGAAGAGGTAAGCTAGCTGCAGGCACAACTTCTGATACAGGCACACTTACTGATCTGGCTGGTATATCCATTACTACGGCGGGCCTCTGCTTCATAAGCCAAATATTTGCAAGTATTGCCGCTGCAGCTAAGGCCGTATAGGTAAACATTCCATAACCAACGCCTCCAAGCTCATCTATTCCACTTAAGATTAATGGGATAATAAATCCTCCCATTGCACCAAGTGCACCAACTAAGCCACCAACAGAGCCTACATCTTCTTTAAAAGATGCTATCCACTTATAAACTGCAGCATTGGCAAGACCACCGCCAACAGCAAGCGCAATCAAACCTGTGATATCTAATGCACTTAGTGGATCTTCAGACAAAGCTAAGGCTGCCCCAGCAATCATTATGCCAGCCATACCAATGTTAGTAATAATACCACCACCATATTTATCAGCTAGCCCTCCTGTTGCAGCTCGAGTAAGAGATGATGTAATAGAATATGCTGCTGTAACAATTCCTGCTCTTTCTAAAGATAGACCTTGTTCCTTATATGCTGGATGAAACATTATAGTTGCTGCCATAAACCCTCCAAAAGATACAAAATATGCACCAACCAACACTTTATTACGATCTTTTTTAAATTGTTTTAATACTCCAATGGTAGTAGATGGGTGTTGAGGAGGAAAATGCTCTTCTCCAAGATCAGCCGCTATAAGTCTTGCCACATTGGGTGGCACAGGGTTCTTTTCATTATGCACTAATTGGTGAAATGGAGGATTTATAAATAAAGCTGATGTTGCTAATGTTTCGACTGCAAGTAAAGCAAACCAAATTACATAAGTATTAGCAACTCCATTTGCCCCACCAACGGCGTTCATTACAAGAGGCATAGATAATGCAAATATCCCTGGAGCAAGGTTACCGACACCTCCAAAAATACCCTGCTTCTTACCAGATTCATTCCTTGGGTTCCAGTATGTAGTATTACCAACGCCAGATGGAAAAACAGCAATACCGCTACCTGCAGCTGCCCCAGCAGCTAACCATGCATAATATTCAGGTTTTGCTGCAGTTAAACTCTCAAGATCTGTCGTAAAAGCCAAAGCCGTTAACCCAAGCATTCCTATATTAGAGGCAGCCAACATAGAAAGTGCAAAACGTCTCCCTCCAGTATTATCTACATTTGCACCAGCAGGCAACCTCAATACCGACCCCGTTAAGGTTGGTGATGCTAAAAGCATAGCTCTTGCAAAATTAGAAAGAGCTGGAGCCTTTGCAACTGTTGGACCAAATACAGCAAGAGGTGCAAATCCAGTGAAAAATGCTAAAGTACTTCCTACTAAAGCACTTGTCGGAGTACCCTTTATACTTAAAATAGCCTCACTGTATCCAGGGTACATTCTTGCAACCTCTGCTTTATGTAACTGGATTTCGCTAATTGGAAATGGGCCTCTTCGTGCTGGTAAATCACCAGCACTACCTTCATCTGGGATAGTTATTCCACTTGCCCTCGTGAATTGCCATTAGATTAAGAACTTAAGTAGTATAGTACTTTTCAATTTATTAAACATTTTCCCTCTCTAGCATGAAGTGCAAAAAAGGTGATATTCCCAGAATGATTCGTCCGCGACAATCACCAGCTCAAAATGATATATTATGGATATTAGCATTGATAAGAACATGATTTTACAGAAGCAATCCTAGTTAGCAGTTTTGATGGTGTACAACTTATAAAGAAATCATAATAATATTTCTAGTGAGAAAACATACACTTCCAA
The DNA here is from genome assembly GCA_018703155.1 of Francisellaceae bacterium. Taxonomy (GTDB): domain Bacteria; phylum Pseudomonadota; class Gammaproteobacteria; order UBA6186; family Azoamicaceae; genus JABJGS01. The sequence continues at coordinate 21,782 of JABJGS010000027.1, forward strand.
TTTCACCTAAAAACATGTGAAAGGTTAGTAAATCACTGGGCCCAGAAGATGAAATGTTAGACACATATAATTAAGACAGAGGTAATCAAAACCATCTCTTAACGGTCTTTCCCCTGCAAGGCCAGCAACAGCCAATTCTTCATGATTAATTATCAGACCTTCCGAAATTTCAGGCAAATTATAAACATCTAATGCAATTCATTGAACCAGTAATTTTATTATAATTACAGCAGACTTATAGCCTTTATTTGGGAATAGAAGTAATGTGCTATAGCCATAATATACATCTAAATTATGGGCCATCACTATAGGTTATTGGTCTGGAGGTGAATATTGATTTGTTAGATTAAATAAGAAAACTGTTCAAGATCTCGATTAAAATCTTTGGTGAATACACTTGAATGGCTATTAATACAGAAACAATAAAATCGACATCAATTGCTAAGCTTAAATATGTTATTATTCCTCTCGTTCTATATTTGTGCATTTGTCTTGTATGGGATATACAAAATATTTCCTTATTATCATTAATTACAACAAACATAATACCGAGAACTCAACTTGCCATAAGAGAAGCAAATCAATTAGCAACATGCTCATTAGATGTTTCCTCTAATTCTGGCAACAACAAATATGTAGCCAACAGAAAACACACGGAGCCTATAAGTAAGGTTAAATTTGAAATATATGTAGTAAAAGCACTATTACTATTGATGCTTTTTGGTAAGAACACAGCTGCTGATGATGAAATTTGAAAAAACACGCACCCTAAAAAATTAATAATAACAATCCATGATGATAGATTTTTAAAACTAATAGCACATTTACCATGCGTAACCTCAATTATAGCTAAACAACCAGATGTTAAAAAAAATATTGAACCTACAAAATCAGGCACCCATATTGCTATATTATTCATTAATAAACCATCATATTCCTGCATGGAATTCCACGTGTTAAAATTAAATAATATAGTTCCAATTAACTGTGTAACACTAATGTTATAGGCTATGCTTTTAGGAGAAAATTTAAAAAATTTAAATTTGTCATATTTTTCATCAAAACCATTATTTATTGCCTCTAAGTATTGTAAATATGCGGCTATCGTGAAAAAAATTGATCCTATAAAGAAGATATAACCTAAATTACTATTCAACCATTTATCTATAGGTAGATTATACATAGTATAAAATGATGCTAATGAAAATAGAAATGACCCTATAATAAAATTAATAGCTAACCACCAAGAGATATTGCGCGGATGAAAGCTCATACCCCAGAAATGCTTAGTGCGAAAATGTATACCGTTATATGCTAAATTTTCATATAACGTTTCAGCAATAATTAATGGCAATAGCTTTCTTTGTCGTCTGGAAGTATTAATTGTATAGTGTTTACTGTTATTGTCTATCTCTAAAGTTTTAAAAACACCAGCAGTCATATGTGACTTTTTGATTTTATGGTCTCTATTTTTGTCTTTGTTCATGTTCTTGCATCCAACTAACTACTTGTGGGAAATGATCATCCCTAGCTAAGGGGTGTGTCAGTATATCAATATGATTATAGTTAGCTTTTGCACCTTGGTCTCGTGAGAGTACTCGTAAGTTGTGGGCTCCGCCTCCACATTCAGACATAAACCTTGACACATCATGGCGGTGCCCCAAGCAATGATCGTTAATTCCAGTCAAAAATAATGTTGGCACTAATGTTGATTTACTATAAAATTTATTGTAATCATAGCCATCTTCATCGATCCATCTATCACTATTTACCCATTTATTACATTGCTGGAAAAAATCTTTAGGCTCATCATCAGAACCAAGTTTGAATTTTTTTGCTGGTAAATATCCATATAATTTTATTAGTAAATTTCCAAAAAATTTCCAAATTATATTAATAATAAATATTTTATGTATATTAATAACTTTTATTTGTCGTTTAGCACCAAAGAATACACAAGATACCAAATTATTTTTTATAAAATTTTGCCGTGCGTATAAAGCTGCTAATAAAACTCCTCCCCATGAATGACCAACCCAATGCATTGGGGCGTCACCCCGTAATTTCTTAATTAACTCCAGACATTGTGGTAACTCACATACAACATTATCATATTGGCTGTAAGTTTTTTGTGAGGCCACTTTAGGAGTACTTTTTCCTCTACCTCCAAGATCAACAACAAAGACATCATAACCTCTACTAGCTAAATAATAAGCAAGTCCTTTTTTAGTCTTAGAGTAAAATATCAGTCCATTTTCAATAGCTCCATGTACACAAAACACTACAGGTCCAGAACTATTACCTTTAATTCTAAATATATGCAACTGTCTATCAGATAAATTCAAGTAGTAACTACTTTCTTCCATAGGTCATACTTTTATAACTAAAATTTAAATTATATGTTGAATCATCAAGCAAAACCAGCTGTAGTGTTTTGTCTAACTGAAGAACAATACATAATACTAATCATACAATCATAAATAATTGAGATTATGCTAGTTATCACAGCAAAAGAATCACAAAAAATAAAAGCGTATGTTAAATTTGTACAAGATAACTATGGCAACCATCACCTAAAAACCAGATCCTTAATAACTTCTGCAAGAATCTTTGATTCTGACTCAGGCATGCTTTATGGTGTTACTGAGGAAAAACCAAAGATGGATAATCCTGAATTTCGTGTTGCGGCTATTACAAAATTTAAAGATATTATTCCAAGAAATATTTATATTGCATGCGCAAGCATTATTCAGCTAGCACGTGAAAACATTACTGACAACCGAGAAGCTATTGAAAACAAGTATAAAGAAATGTTTACATCTTTATATTCTATGTTTTTAGAAATTAATTTTACAGTTACAGAGGCTAGTATCTTAGCTACAAGTTTCATGTTTGGCTGTAATTTAGCTTATGTTTTGGACAGTGCACACACTCCTGAAGCACCAAATAACACTCTAAACCTCTCTCCATATACAGAACCAACTGAAAGAAGTTTGTTAGCAGTAAATAATACTTCTTTATATACAGAGCCAAGAATTAGTTGGCAATCAATGCTTAGAGCCACAGTACAAGTGTCATGCTCTCAAGACAAATTCATATCCTATAAAAGCAATGTTGACCAAGCCAGACAAGATGCAGCTGACATTCTTGCAGCTGAAGCTGAACGTAAAGGAAAATTTTTATTAAAACCTTTGTTTTTATCTACAAAAAAATTAATCATACAAAATAAAAATGCAAAAGCAATAAAGGTGTTAATTTCTGGTTTTGTTATCAAAAATGCTGATAATATTTCAATTGAAATGATAAAGACCTTCCTCGATGATTTATACAATTTAGTAGCTAAAGTAGAAAGAGGATATAGCTACTCCTCAGGACATCCAGCAGGCATAACACACCTATTGAAAATTTTGCTTTCTCCTGTAGATGAAATTACTGCACTTAAGCAAATTAGAGAATATGCTAGCACTAAAAGTCTTCAGACTGACGTACGAAGTAATGCAACGCAATTGGTTTATACATCTATATCATTGCTCACTCATTCACACATAAACTGCATCCAGGCAGCAATCACTAAAAGAGAATTAGCGATTGCTCGTATGGAGAAATTTAGCATTGACTCACGTCGAATGAATAAAAGAAAGGTACCAGTATAGCTATGGTATAAATCTTTCTTTCCTTTGGTTAAATAGTGTTCTTGATAGTACATATTCACTATCCCTCACTCTAATCGCTCGCTCACTAGCTAATGCCAATGGATTTACAGCAATTAATACATGATCTGGAATTTCTCTAGCTCCTGCTGCATGCATGTCACTCAGTGCTACAGCTGAACGAGTAGTTCTTAACGTTACCATAGCCAATTCATCTGGCCTAGCATTTCCATCACGCAAACCTGAAGATGTTTGCAATGCAAGTGTATTCCTTCTAACACGTCTTGAAGATGTTTCCATTTCTGGGTGCGCTAATCCTAAAGCATGGATCCGATTCAACTCTTGGCTTGCAGCACGTTCACGACCAGAAAAATGTGCTACGCTATGTCTTAAAGCAACATTGGCTTGTGCAATATTATCTAATTGTTCCTTCAACACATAATTTGATTGCTCTAAATTCCTATATTCACTACTTAATACACTATTAAGGCGCATTTGCTCCACAATTTCTAGACGAGCAGCGTCTACAGCTTGATCTATATACCCAAGTTGTTCTAATAATGCGATCCTAGTTTCTGAGTCAGAAATTATCTCTTTAATTAATAATGGCCCGGTGCGTGGATGCATAAATGCTTCTGTAACTCTACCATGCAAAAAATCTAATAATGCACGTTCATGCTGGATCCCCGTTGCTGAAATAATACCCAGGACATATGCTATTAATTGATTAACTTCAACTAAATTTAAAATCACTTTAACTTCCATGACTCCCCCATCTTCTTTTCGACGAACAATAGGCATATTTTTATTTATCACATGTAAACTTTGTACATTTGTTAACTTTGATAAAGCATAATCTGATACACCAAATCGACATTGTGCATATACTTTGTATATGCCATTAGAAAGGTAGTGGCCAATTGAAGCACCAACCAAAACCATGCCAGAACCAACCATGGCAAGAAGAAACTGATGATGATGCAACCGTATTGTATTTTCTAAAAATGCCTCAAATGCTGGCTCAGTACTGGGGAGCCCATACATTAATCCATAAAATAATCCACCTGCAGAACCAGCCACCCAAAGCAAACTAAATAATGCCCGACCTCGCCTGCGTTTATATTTTCTTAAATCCTGAATATGATCCTTGAAAGCAACCGCGCCTCGAAACAATATACTACCTTTGGGAAATCCCAATCCTAAAGATTTAATTCTATCTAAATGTACAAATCTACGATATTTATCAAATAAAGATTTTTTAGATTCTTCATCCATACCAACACTACAGATTTCTAATATATAACCTCTAATTTCTGGATGAGCCATCAGTGTACGTATTTCACCTTTAAATAATAATTCATGTAACGATAGAAATTCATTGGCTAAATCTGGATGTGCAATTGCTCTAGCAATAATATTAGATGAGATCCTCTGTACAACCTCCGCTGAAACAGGAATACTTGGATCAAGATCCTCAAATTCTTGTAAAACATTATTAGCTTCTTTTATTGATAATGTTCGATGTTCAGGTGATGGAGTAGACTGGCAAACTACTTTATAATATAAAAGACCAGCTCCATCCGCAATACTAGCTCCTATGGTGCTACCAACAGCTGCTTCTAAAGCTATTGCTGCCACGTTTGTAATCCCAGCAAGGACAGTTGCACCAAATTGCTCGCCCATATAAGCTGTTACAGCTTCACCTGCTAACGGATATATAGCCGTCAATAGAATAATAAAAAAGATTGAAAATCCCAGAGTAATAATCAGTCTAGCTACTGAGTCATTTCGATATCTAGAATATTTCATCCTTCCGATATGTTGAATAACTTGTTTTGGTCCATAGTTTACTAAATTGGTTTTTGGCGCATACTTTTTATTTGGCATAAATAACTCCTGTTATCCCAATTGTTTTGTTGTTATTATTAGGCAAATTTTCCATTTAAGTATTTATTATGCCTGAATTACCTGAAGTTGAAAGTACTTTGCAAGGAATATCTCCATATCTCAAAGGAAATACTGCTAAAAAATGTATTATTAGAAGCCCAAAACTACGTTGGCCAATACCAAAAAATCTGAATTCTCTACTTGCCAAACAGAAATTAATTGATATTAGTCGGAGAGGTAAATATTTATTATTTAGCTTTACTTCTGGCACCATGATGATGCATTTAGGTATGTCAGGGCATGTTAGAATATATCCTGACGGTGCTCCATTACCTCAGAAACATGACCACTTTGATCTGATTATGCAGAATTCATGCACGCTAAGATATAATGACCCACGCCGGTTTGGCTCCATATTATTTACCACTGCCGATCCATATGAACATAAGTTGTTAAGTAAAATTGGCCCTGAGCCTTTGGGGGCAAAATTTAATGCTAAATATTTAATATCTAAATGTAGGCACAGCAAACGACCAATAAAAACTTTTATTATGGATTCACATATAGTCCCAGGAGTTGGCAATATCTATGCAAATGAATCATTATTTTCTGCGGGGATTTCTCCTCTAACAGTAACATCTACACTGACAATCAAACAATGTCAGAAATTATGTAAATCCATCAAAAGTATTTTAAAAAAATCCATAAAACTTGGAGGCACAACGTTAAAAGATTTTACTAGCGCTGATGGAAAGCCTGGTTATTTTGCTCAACAACTTCTAGTCTATGGCCGAGAAGCACAGAATTGCTCCATATGTGAGGAGGTGTTACTTGGTATTAAAATGTCTAATCGACAAACTGTATACTGCCCTAACTGCCAAACTTGAGACTTAGCTCTCCGTGAATGAAAAGGAATCTACAAGAACAGATAAGCCTTAACTAATAATAAGATACTTTACGTATCCCCAGAGGTTAATTTTATATATTTTCGTAATAACTCATCATGGTTTTCTACATGGTCTTGATTAACAGGTATGCAATCTACTGGACAAACCTGGCGACATTGCGGCTCATCAAAATGTCCCACACATTCAGTACATTTCATAGGATCAATTATATAGTATTCCTTGCCAAATGAAATTGCTTCATTTGGACATTCTGGCTCACACACATCACAGTTTATGCATTCATCAGTTATTTTAAGCGCCATGGCATTTATCAGCTAATTTTTCAGCCACTAAAGGATCTACAAACGCAGATACTTCACCTCCATGAATTGCAACTTCACGCACCAATGTTGAGGAAATAAAAGAATTCTGCTCATTAGGAGTAAGAAATACTGTTTCAATTTCTGGAGCTAATTTACGGTTCATATTAGCTAACTGAAATTCATATTCAAAATCAGAAACGACCCTAAGTCCCCTAATAATAGTCCCAGCATTATGTGTTTTAGCAAAATCCACTAGAAGCTTTGAAAATCCAACCACTTCAATATTTGAACATTCTGACATCACATTTGCTACCAATTCAACTCTCTCGCTCAAGCTAAACATTGGGGTTTTACTTTTATTCTCAGCGATACTTACAATTACTTTATGAAACATTTTAGTAGCACGCTCAATTAAATCTTTATGTCCATTAGTTATTGGATCAAATGTTCCAGGAAATATAGCAATATTATTATCCATAATTAAGCCTCTTTGGTATAGGAAAGAACAGTATCACATACAATACTAATAGCATCAGGGTCTACATCCGGCATTATACCATGCCCAAGATTAAATATTTGACCTGGTTCACCTTTAAAAGCGTCAAGAACTATATTGACTTCATCAATTAAAGTATCAGTAGGTGCGTAAAGAGCATATGGGTTTAAGTTACCTTGCAAGGCAACCTTCTTTTTCACAGCATCTCTTGCTGCAATTAAACTAGTATATTGGTCAATACCAAGGGCATCACACCCAATAGATGCTTGCTCTGCCAGCATGTTTCCGGCACCTTTGGAGAAAACTATTATTGGAACATTAGGACACTCAAGTTTAAACATACGAACAACTTGTGTAATACTTGCTAAAGATAGCTCTTTATACAAATGTGGCGGCAATATTCCAGCCCAGCTATCAAAAATCATAACTGCATCAGCTCCAGCTTTAGCCTGACTTATTAAATGATTAGCCACTAGTGGTGTTAAAGTATCAAGAAGATTGTTAACAAAATTTCTATTTTCATATATCATTTTTTGAGTATTTGGAAAGTTATTTTTACCTTTACCTTCTAACATATAAACACCAACTGTCCAAGGGCTACCAGCAAATCCTATAAGAGGCACTTTCAATTCTTGCTTAGTTGCAGCAATAGATGAATACACATAAAGTAATTCTTCAGAAACAGAATTTATATTTAATTTTTTTAAATCAGCAATACTTTGCAATGGTGAAGCAAATACTGGCCCTTTATTTTCAACAAAATCCAACTCCATTCCCATTGCATTAGGTATTACTAATATATCGGAAAATATTATAGCTGCATCTAAAGGATAGCGAGCAAAAGGTTGTAATGTTGCCTCTATAACAAGGTCTTGATTCTTACAAAAATCAATGAACTTTTTGGTTTTAGTCCGAAGATTGCGATATTCTGGCAAATATCTTCCAGCTTGGCGCATAAACCATATTGGCGGCCTATCGACTGGTTCTTGCTTTAATGCCTTTAAAAACCGCATTTTTATTTCCTTTTAGATTTGATAATAGAGCTATGAATCGACTCATAATCACGCAACCAAGGATTCATATCAGCTATTGCTTTAGGTAGTCTTTTCATAGCTTTATTAGCGTCATTTTTTGACACAAATTGTCCGTATATTAGAACGAACCAAGGCTTACCATTTAACGTTGATGTATAGTAGTATGTATCTTTTAAATTATTATGATGTATGAAATCTTTTATCTTTTCCTCTTGACTACTAGCGACTAATTGCCATCCAAATTTCACTGAGGACATAGCCAGCAATTTATTTTCATTAACACTATAAAGTGAAGAAGATTTTTTCTGAGTTGTGGTTGTTTTTCCAGCCTCATTCAAACTTCTGTTTGGCTCAAGATTTGATACTTTTAAAGTCTTAGGTTTTAAATTAGATTCAATTTTTCGTACTAATGGCTGTGGGTTTAAATTTTTAACATTTACGATATGTGATGGTGGCTTAATTAAATTTTCATCTATAGGCATTTTATCTTCATGTTGTGTCGCTATTTTAGGAGTGTCCATTAATGCTTGAATGTCATCTTGGTTTTTTGTTTTATCATCTGCAATTCTCTCTTTTACTAATTGTGCTATGCTCTGTGAAGTTTGCACATCATCATTATTAGTAACCTGTGGTACTGATTTAGGTTTTGTTATATTTTCTGGAGATTTTATTTCTATTGTAGATCCAGAATTCAATGTGGATTCACTTATATTAGCTTTTGGTGATTTTTGCTCTATTTTTGCAGCTTTTGCACTTAATTTAATACTGTCAGATATAGATTTGGGTTGCTCTAGCTTAACTTCATCAATTGACGTTGGTATGTTAACAGTAGTTTGAGTATGATTATATTTACTCTTATCTAAAATCCAACTAATAGATAGATACCCTAACCCTAAGACAATTGCCCCAAGGACAATTTGATATCTGCGTTTGCTTATCTTTGGTTTTACTGAGGGTAACTCCTTACCATCAATAATTTTCTGTGAAACTTCAATAATATTTCCAACGATACCTGAACTTACTTGTTGTAGTTTAACGAGTAAATCTCCGGTAATTGGCATTTGTGTCTTGGTCCCAGATAAATGCCACTGACACCATAAAAAAGCCTCTGTTTCATCAATACTAAATGGCTCCAACTCTAAATTATGTATTTTACCTTGTATATTATTTTCTAAATTCAATCTATCTATTGACTTGCCAAACATAGGATTTGCGAACAATACCAAATGCAACTTAACATCTTTTGTATTAGATAAACTTAAATCAATTAAATTTTTAATAATATCTTGTGCATATTCATTCGCATCATCAACAAGTAACACCCATGGCCTTGTATCGTCACTATTTGACTGTGAATCATCACCATCCCAAGGCAAACTGAACCCTTCAGCTATTTGGCGCATAACCTCTTCAACACTAGATTTAATATTGCCCGCAAGAGTAGTTACCTTAAAGCCTTCTTGCATATCGCGAACCAAAGTCTCAACTAATACACTTTTTCCAGTTTTTCTAGCACCAGTAATTAAAATGACACTCTCACTATATCGACAGATCTGTGGCACGATATCAAGATAACGGCCCCAACATCCACCTCGAAAATATTTATGATCCTTTACTTGTACATCTTCAGCTACTTGTAAATTTTCATCTACTTGTAAATCTTCAGCAATTTCATCATTAACATACTTATCAACACTTTGCATATGACATCCTCAATGTCTCTAGATCCCTAAAATGCACGTTATTACATACTATTGTGCTTCCAATACTATTTAACAACAATAATTTCACACCATTTCCAGTATTTTTTTTATCCTTGAGCATCTGTGAATATAATTGCTCCATTGATACCAATGGGTGCTGGCAATTTAAACCAAATATAGACAGTAGCTGTAAAATTCTCTCATAGTCATTATCAGATAACAAACCCATGTCAACAGATAGTTTGCCGGCCAACTTCATACCCATAGCTACTGCCTCACCATGCATTATCGCATGAGAACTAGTAGACTCAATAGCGTGAGCAAAAGTATGACCGAAATTCAAAATAGCTCTAATACCATTAATGTCTTCCACATCCTGATGAACAATATCAGCCTTATATCTTAAACACCTGTTAACCATAGTCATTAGTATCTTCTCTTCTCTATCTACAATAGAAGTGCTATGTTCTAAAAGCCAGTAATAGAAATCTTCTTTGTATGCCAAAGCATACTTACATACCTCAGACAAGCCATTCTTGTAATCTCGTGTAGACAAGTATTTAAGCAAACCTATATCACAATATATTTTCTCAGGTTGATGCAATGCTCCGAATATATTTTTAATATTAAAACCATTAATGCCAACTTTGCCACCCAAACAAGCATCTGCCTGTGAAAGTAATGTTGTTGATACCACCTGCCATTTTATACCTCTCATATAAATGCTTGCCGCAAATCCAACAACATCACTTATTAAACCACCACCAATCGCTATAACTGTGTCAGTACGCTTTAGTTGCAACCTAACAAATTGGTCCAAAAGACCATTAATACTATCCCAACTTTTCTGAGACTCACTCCATTGCACACGAATCACCTCATATGCAGAAAGTGATATTTTACTGTTAATTATTTCAAATAAATTTTCATCAATTACCAATACTGAACTATCAGAAAAAATTTCCTTATAATCATTATTGGTTAATGTTTCCACCCAAATATTAGTTTTACTTTTTACAGTTAAATTTAACTCCATCGAACAACCTCTTGAACATGAGCTAATGCCTGCTCATTAACTTCATCACAATTCAAATTGTCTGTAATAATAGTTAATGTTGCTATTTCTTGATACAAATGTTCTCTAATTTTTTGTAGATTACTTAAGGTGTCAATTAATGTTTCCATACTATCAAGTAAAAATCTATCTCCAAAGTTAGACTCCAATCTTCCCACACAACATTTCACTGAAGTTTTAAGATAAATAACACAACCAGAATTGCTAATAATCGATCTGTTTTTTTCGAGTAAAACACTTCCACCTCCGGTTGCAATCACAATATTTCCCACTGCCGACAATTCATCTAAAATTAAAGATTCAACAACTCTAAATTTTGCTTCACCATATTTTTTAACATATCGTTTAATTGTGCTTCCTATTCTTTCCACAATCAAATCATCCATATCTCTATGCGGAACATTGCAACTCTCAGATAGCTGTCTTGCCAAAATTGATTTACCAGACCCCATGGGACCGATACAGTAAACTCTACTCATATTTCAAACAATAATAAATTAAGATCAGTAAATACTACCATACACCAGTTTTGCATACATGGCTCTCTGAAAAGCTCTTCTATAAGGCACCTGTAGTGAATTACTGAAAAACAAATGCTCTTAGTTACAATATTTTGTCTGCCAACTATCTAATTCATAAATCGTTAATAGAAATACTTTCTTTAAACCTTTTAGCTCTTGTTTCTTCTACAACCCTTTTTGTCGAAGGATAGACTTCTTCGTCTATTGGATAATTTCCCAAAGACAGTGATATCTCTTGTTTTTCTAAGTTAATTTGACTTAAATTAACCCATTCAGATCTTATGATTTCATTACCATGCAACTTTTCTAAAACTGGCAATCCATTATAATTAAATGTTATTAAGTATATTGGTATATATGCACTAGGAACATCAACAGAATCAAATACTTTTATTTCAAATTTATTACCCTTACTTTCTTCGATTTTTTTTAAATTCAATCCTGTTTCTTCCTTTGTCTCTCTATATGCAGTTTCTATCAATGATAGGTCTTCTGTATAGTTGTCATCCGGTATCTCACCTTGTAAATATTTAGTTTTGGCTTTTTTATATTCTTCATTATGATTAACCTTTAAGTCTAACTTATTTTTCATATCAATATTTCTTTCTGCTTCTTCAGAAACGGCATGTGGAGTACTAGAGCCATATGTTCCGTTATAAAATCCCGATGGTGGAGCAGTGACGAGGACTTGCTTACCATTAACAACTCTATTTTGTAACGTGATCAGCAAATAATCTTTATTATTATTCATATCATGGGCAATAACATGTGCTACAGCACCAGTATAGCGAGGCTTAAATACAGACACCCACAATTCATCTCTATTCATATTTTTTCTATCTATAACATGCCGTTGAAGACGCCATGTTTTCTGTTGCTCTGATATTGTCATAAGCGATGTGTTATATGACGGATTACTCAGTCCAATATAATAACCAGCCATCCCTGACATTACTACAGAAATGAAAATAACAGCAGGCTTCTTTATAGACTTACAACAAATTCTCTTGACTGCATTTAGAATAGAATAAAACATTAATACACCTTTGAAAACAAAATCACTTATAGACTGCCTCCAAAGTTGTTCTCATAGAGTCATGCAGCCAGACTAACATCTGACACCATAAAACATAATATTCAAATTATCAAATCTTACAAATTAAAAAGAATTTAATTCTGTTGCGGTGTTTATATTAAGCTCATAACGACCACAGCTGGACACCTACATCATAGGATCTCGCACTCAATCTATGGTTGATTCTATTTGGTCTAGATTTGTATTAACACTGAAAATACCAGGAACACTTATTCAATAAAAACGGCGTAGCAAACAACCCTACGCCAAACCCGCAACTTTTAAATACGATTATGTTGTTAATCTATTATTAACGATCCGAGGAGTTATAAATATTATTATCTCAGTCTTAATTTTATTGTTTGATTTAGATCTGAACATTGCTCCCAAAATCGGTATATCACCTAAAAATGGTACTTTCTGGCTAATTCTTGCAGTTTCAAGTTTATAAATACCCCCAATTACGACTGTTTCTCCATTATCAACTAAGGCATGAGTTTTTAGCTTAGTTGTATCAATCGTAGACGAGCTCCCTGCAGCTAATTTATCATTATGAATATCCATTTCCATACTAATTTTATTATCTGGCGTTATTTTAGGTGTCACTTCTAACTTTAACACAGCTTCTTTATAAGTTTGTGTTGGTGTAGCACCATCTTGTGCCACTTGAGTTGTAACGAACTCTTGCCCACTTTCAATCGTTGCTGTTTGGTTATCTTGAGTAAGTAATTTAGGCCTTGATGATACGCTAGCTTTACTTTCAGCTTCTAACGCTTTTAACTCAAGGTCTAAAATTGTTCCCCCAGGTAATCTTGCAAGTGAAAAACCAAACCCTGAATCACCTTTGAAATCAACTGATGCTGGCAAAGTTAAATCTTTAATTGCATCAAAAAATGGTCCTCTTTCAACTAATTTAGTTGATGTGCCCTCAGCAATAGCAGAGGCTTTTAGACCTGTTGAGCCAATTCCTAAAGGATATTTTCCTAATCGTGTTGATAATGCACCATTTATTGCTGCTGAAAACACTCCACCATTTTTATCTGTAGTCTCAACAATTTGAGCCTCGATCATAACTTGCTTAACAGGAATATCAAGCACATAAATCATTTTTTTAATTTCACCAAGTTGCTTTTCTGTTTCTTTTATCAGCAAAGTATTGGTCCTCTCATCTACTGACACTTGACCTCGGTCAGATAGCAATGAGGAATTACTACTTTTAATTAAATCAGCCAAGGACCGTGCTTCCGCATAGTTAATTTTAATAAATTCTGAGTAAAGTGTTTCTAGTTGCATTTTCGATTTTTCATTCTCAAGTTGAATTTGCTCACGTGCCTGGATTACTTCAGTTGGGGCAATTTGTAAAATATTACCCATTTCCCTTTTAGCTAATCCATTAGTTTTCAAAATCAAATCGAAGGCCTGATCCCAAGGCACATCTTTTAAGCTTAATGTTGTTGTACCATCAATACCATCACTTAAAATAACATTCATACCAGTAAATTGAGCTAACTTTTCTACTAATCCTTTAGTGTCTGCATCTACTACACTCAGAGATACTTTTTCTCCATTATATTTAAACTGTTGCTCTTTTTGGCCACCACCACCACTGGAATTTTTAGGTTTGACTGCAAGAGTATACTCATTATCTACCTGATATGAGATATTTTCATTACTCCCATCCGTACTTACACTCATGCTAACATTCTTACCGATCCTCTTAAATGACATCTTCTTGATTGGTGTCCCAAAATCTCGCACATCATAATCTCTCAACAAGCGGTCGGGAATTCCCATACCCATAAATTCAACTATCAGATTGTTATTTTCTTCTCGTAAATCTATGTTGGGCTTATTTTCACCAATATCAATAATTATGCGCCCATCATCATTTTCACCTCGACGAAAATCAATTGACCTAATACTGTTTTTTTCAATTTTATATTCTTTTGCACCTGCAGACTCAAAGCTAATTGCAATATTGTTACCTTTGCGATAAATTTTATATGGAACTAATGCTTGAGCATCTAAAACCACCCTGGTTCTACCTGGAATACTTGCCACTTGGAGCCTACTAAGCACTCCATAATCAACCTGCTGGTCTTGTTCTACTTTAGGTAAATTTTCGCCAACATCTATAAAATCAAAAATATATTTTGCCGGTTCTTCTAATGAAAAATGTTTTGGTTCAGGAACTGCACCATTGAACTTTAATAATATTTGAGATTTATTACCATCAAGCTCCTGCCCCTGAATGCCAATCAAGTCTACTGCCGCACATACACTGTAAAATGAACCCAATGCAACTGCGAGAATAGCTTTTGATATGAATTTCACCTGCCTATGTATTCTCATTTTTTGTCAATCCCTTTCGCGGTTAATTTACTAATTTTAAAGATGTTTTTTGTTCTGCTATTTCACCACTACCATCATCCCACTTTTCTACAATAAAGATTTCCGTGGATGTTATATCTACTATTCGGCCAGCATTTTGTCCAACATAATTTCCCACTTGAACCTTGTGCATTAAACCTTCAGCATCTTGAATTAAACCCCATACATTTTCTTTGCTCCTTATTACACCTTTAAGCTGTAATGCAGCTAATGGATAAGCTTCTAAATATTCAACTTTCCTGCGAGCATCCCTAATTGACTTCAATCCACTGGAAAGATTTTGTGCCGCTGGTTGATTTCGAGCTTGCACTGGCAAAGAAAATGGATTTCTCAAATGAAAAGCTTCATATGAAACCCTCTCAACATGTTTCATTTCAGGCAAAGCTCCAATAGCTCCACGAGACTTGCTTTTAGTCTTTGCAACAAATTCTTTGACATCACCTTCATTACCTGAGCACGATATAAGCAAAGCAGTAAAAACGAAAATGATAATGCTTTTAATTTTCATTTACGACTCCCACTTTTATCTGATATTGACCAGTATGTCCTAGCATCCACCTTCATAACCAGCATATTGCTGGCATTTTCATTTGGGGTTTTGCTAAGACTTTTCGGATGGGTAATTTCAAAATCATGCAATGTTACAATTCTAGATAACTTAGACACATCATCAACGAATCCACCTAGGCTATGATAATCCCCTACTAATTCTAATTTAATAGGCAACTCAGCATAGAAACCTTTTGATTCTTTTTTCCCCGGTTGCAACAGCTGAAATCTTACACCATTTGCTGCAGCTTGCTGTGATATTTCCTCAATTAATGATGGTATTCTCACCTCTGATGGCAGCTGCCTCAATAGAGTTTTAAATAAACTTTGCATTTCAGTCATTTGTTTTTTATATGCATCCAAATTGATTGCTTGGTCATAACTAGATTTAAACTGCTTCCTTTTATTCTTTTCAAGTTTAACGGAGCTTGACAATTTGCTTATTGGCTCCTGCAGTGATACAAAATATCCTGTAACGAAAGATCCAACGAGTACAATTATTAGCACGACCATTTTTAAATTTTTAGGCCATATCCCTATCTCATCAAACCTTAGACTTCCTAAATCTATTTCATTTAAATTCATCTTCCTTAAGCCTTCTTATTTTTCATTCCAGCGGGTATCAAGACTAAAGTCAAAACCACCTTTAGCATTAAGTTGAATTTTATTAAGGTCAGTATTAGTCAAAATGTTATGCTGTTCTAAATCTCGCATAAACATTGAAATAGCATTATTATTTTCACTGCTACCTTTTATTTCTATATCATCTTTATTTCTAGCCACCTCTTTTAAGTAAATATTACTAGGAACTGAAGCTGCCAGATTATTAAATAATTTCACAATATTTAGTCGATCGCTTTGTAGATTATGAATCACTGACATTTTGTTTAGTAATGTATCTTTTTGGTCTTTCAAGCCTCGAATTTCACTAATTTTGGCCTCAAGTCCAGCAATTTCTTTTTTTAAATATTTAACATCACCCTCAACATAACCATTATAAACATTTACCCCACCAGATATTAGGTATGTCATGCTAATGCCAATCATAAAAACCACAGCAGCAACTATTCCAAATTTACGATTTTCATATAAAAGAAAATCCTCTCTCCATGGAAGTAAATTTATTCTTGTAACTTCCTTATCAATCATTTCATTACATTCCTCATAGCAAGCCCACACCCACTTAATAATGTTGGTGCATCTTTAACTAAGCGATCTTCGTCAACATGTTCTGATAAAATCATATGGTTAAATGGATTAGCAACCGCAGTTTTTATAGACACCATATTTTCAATAATCTTGTCTAAACCAGGGATATCACTAACCCCGCCGGTGATAAAAAGGTAATCTATTTGACTATAATCTTCGGCTGAAAAGAAGAATTGACACGCCCTGCTAATTTGTTGCGCAATTGTTTGCTTGAAAGGCTCTAGCACTTCAACATTATAGTCTTCTGGAAGACCACCATATTCTAATGCCAGTATAGTTTCATCTAAAGAGAGACCATATCGCCCCTGAATTTCATCTATTAATTGTCTACCTCCAAAATTTTGGCCTCGACTATAGACAATCCGGAAATTATGAAAGACATCCATGGTGGTATTACTTCCACCAATATCGACTAAAGCTACTGTTTTATTCTTACCATGATCAAGCAGCTGATCTGACACTAAGGAAAATGCTCGTTCCTTCGCAAAAGAATCAATATCAACAATAATTGGCTTCAAGCCTGCCTTTTCAATTACTTCAAGTGTCTCAGCTACTTTATCTGACTTTGATACTGCTAGCAGTACATCATTTAAAGCAGGGTTCTTTGCTGATGGACCCAAAATCTGATAATCCAGCATTACCTCTTCAAGCGGATATGGTATATACCTATCAGCTTCAAGCTGTAATTCTTCACCCACTTCCTTATCACTCAACTCAGCATCAAACTGGATGATTTTTGTGAAAGATTGTGAACTGGACACAGCCATAGCTACAAGTTGGCTCTGGATTGTAGTTTTCTCCAGCGCTCGCTTTAAAGCTTCTGATAAGGTTTCCACTCGGTTCTTAGGGGTTATATCTGTATATATCTTCTCAATTCCGTAATCAATCAGATGAATCTCTTCACCTCTTTGTTCCAGATACATAACCTTGACCGAGCTTGAACTTATATCAACTCCGACTATGGGCTCTTTAAAAATTCCAAAATATTCTAATAATGCCTTCATTATTTTTACCGTTAAAATATGAGGGTTCTAACTTAAGTCTAGTGGTCTACAACTGTAAGTCAACTTGAATTATAATTTCTTGACCAGGCAACAACTATAGAATTTATACCAATAATCGGCTTATAGCTTGACTAGAAGTTGTATAGCGTACAAAATGCTAACAATAACTTTTTGTTGAAATGTCTTGTATTATGAAGTACTTAAACCTATCAAAAATACTATTTACAGTGTCAGCTGGCTTTGCCATAGCTATAACAGTAGCTATAGTACACCTAGAAATGAACCTACCCTCGGTAGATTCACTCAAGGATATAAAGCTCCAAGTTCCACTTAAGATATACACAAAAGATGATAAATTAATTGCTGAATATGGTGAGAAACGACGTGACCCTGTTTCTATTTCGCAAGTCCCAAAAGAATTAATAAATGCCATCTTAGCAACTGAAGATAGAAGATTTTACCAACATCCCGGCGTAGACCTCCGTGGAATTTTGCGTGCTGCTAGCTCTTTAATTCTAAAAGGAACTAAAGAGCAAGGAGGCAGCACGATCACAATGCAAGTTGCCAGAAACTTTTTCTTAAGCCGAAATAAAACATTTGCCCGTAAATTCAATGAAATTTTATTAGCGCTAAAAATAGAACAAGAGCTCAGCAAAGATGAAATATTAGAATTATACCTCAATAAAATATACCTTGGTAAACGATCCTATGGAGTTGGCGCTGCAGCAGAAGTATATTACGGAAAAAAAATTGATGAATTAACTTTAGCTGAAATGGCAATGATCGCCGGATTACCACAAGCACCATCATCTATAAACCCTATTAATTCCCCTGAACATGCAGAAAAAAGACGCAGCCATGTATTACGCCGCATGCTACATTATGGCTATATTAATGAGCAACAATTTACTCAAGCAGACCTAGAACCAATAGAGACCAAATATCACGGTAGATCTATAGAGGTATCTGCGCCATTTGTTGCAGAGATGGTTCGCCAAGAACTGGTAGAAAAATTTGGTGAGCATGTATATGAAATTGGTTTAGATGTGTACACAACTATTGACAGTAAATTACAAATTAGCGCCAATAAATCTGTTTATAAATCTGTAATTGAATACGATCAGCGACATGCATACCGTGGTGCTATAAAAAATCTACCTATGGACAATAAATTAACTGCAGATAATCAACTTAAGTTATGGCAGGCTGAACTCAGCAAATTCCCACGAGCAGGTAATTTAGCCCCAGCAATAGTTACCAATTTGGACAAAGATAAAGCCTTTATAATCTTCCGTAATGGCCACCTAGCAACTATTGATTTTGAACAAATGACCTGGGCAAGACGTAAAAATTCACATAATAATTTAGGGCCAAAGCCTAAAGTAATATCAGATGCAGTTACCATTGGTGATGTCATATATGCACAAAGCTTAGGTGCGGATAAGTGGCGGCTTGCTCAACGCCCAGAAGTTCAAGGTGCATTGGTCGCCCTATCCCCTGAAACCGGTGATATTTTGGCTTTAGTTGGTGGATTTGATTTTGCTTTAAGTCCATTCAATCGGGCAACACAAGCGCAACGACAACCTGGCTCCAGCATCAAACCTTTCATTTATGGAGCCGCTCTTGAAAATGGCTTTACTACTGCCAGCATTATTAACGATGCCCCAGTTGTTCAAGATGATCCTACCGGTGAGTTTGATTGGCGCCCTCAAAACCACACCCATGAATTTTATGGTCCAACACGTTTGCGTGTTGGTATCACCAAATCTCGAAACATGGTATCTATTCGCCTACTGAAATCTGTTGGTCTTGATATCACACGCAATTTCCTTAGTAAATTTGGATTTGACCTTAAAAACTTACCTAACTCTCTATCATTAGCTCTTGGAACTAATCATACAACCCCATTAACCTTAGCTGCAGCATATAGTGCTTTTCCCAATGGAGGTTATAGTATTACTCCTAATTACATCCATAAAATTCTAAATTACTCTGATAAAACTATTTATGAACACAATATACCTGAGAAATGTGAAATGCTCTGTTCTACTGATGAAAAGATGCAGCGCATTATAGACCCACAAATAGCTTACTTAATGACTTCATTACTTCAAGATGCAGTCCAGTCAGGAACAGGCCGAACTGCAGCTTCTGCTCTTCGGCGTGGAGACATTGCCGGTAAAACAGGAACCACTAATGACCAGAAAGACACTTGGTACTCTGGTTACAACAACGATATCGTTGTTACCACCTGGATGGGGTTTGATGAGCCGAGAACCTTACATGAATACGCGGTCCGAACAGCACTTCCTATGTGGATAAACTTCATGAGCGATGCACTAAAAGATAAACCACATAGCTCTCAAGCCCAACCTGAAGGCATGGTAACAGTAAAAATTGATCCTAAAACTGGTCTTTTAGCCCGCAGTGAACAAAATGATGCCATCTTTGAAATATTCACTAAAGATACCGTGCCAACCCAAATAGCACCTAGCCTATACAGCGCTAGCAAAGATAACTCTTCAACTATAGAATCGTTGTTTTAACACATTAACCTCATCTTAATGAATGCTAAGAAATGAAAATATTAGCGCCTTAACAATCATCTAGATTATTAAGTAGTATGATATTAAACAAGACTCCACACTAAAGACCAAATAGTATATCTGCTAATTCATCTAGCGTAGAAATATCTCCTAAAGAATAAATATTAGGTAACTTATAAAACACGTCAAAGCTATTATGTTGTGTTAAACCAACAGCTTGTCTATACAAAGAAAGTCCTAAAGACTGCTGTGCAAAATTTTTTCCAACTGGCCAATTAGATGCCTCTAACATAACTTTTAGCAATTTTTTATCCCAATCAAAAGTATCCATTAACTTACCAATCTCATAATGCCTATCGGAAACAGTAGCATCGCCCCAATCTATAATTCCTGATAAATGTCCATGTTCAACAAATACATGAGTTGTAACTATATCGCCATTTACAAAACACTCATCAAAAGCATCTAGTTTGTGAACTACTCATGGCTAAAGCCAAGAGCTTCCAATACTAAGCTGCAACTTTTGAGGTCGCAACTTTTCTCTTCTTTTTTGACGCTTCATTGCCACTTGCATTAGCAGCCTTAGCTGCTAATGACTTAGATATGGCTCC
>JABJGS010000025.1 GCA_018703155.1 Francisellaceae bacterium
ACTTCAATTAGGTCATTTACTTCAATTACTAAAGTAACCTGCCTATCATACCTGAAAGTTGCTATGTATTTTTGACCAATTTTGTTTTTGTCAGAACATTCCTCATATTTTATATGCATCTCTTTTTCTTTTATATGACATTCACTAATTTAAATGAATTTTGTCACATCTGGATTTATAAGATAATAATTTAGTGTTGGAACCTTGGTATAAATTTCTGTAACTTTTATAGTTCAGGTCGCTCACCTCTTGAGATGGACAAACAAGATACACAAAACCAATGAAGATGAAAAATTTTGCTTAAATTGTTTAAGGTACCACTAACTTATTGCAAACTAAGAAAATACCCTGATAATACATATCCTTTAGAACCAATATAGGAGTAAAACAATAGTGCAGGACTCATAAAGATTGCAGAAACTACTAAAAAAACTCTAATTTTAATTTTAGTGGTACCAAATGCGTAATTCAGTAACGTGAAAGGCAGAATTGGAATTAGACGACTAATTGCAATATACACCCAACCCCGTTCCTTTATTTCTTGATGTATTTTTAAAATCTTATGTCCATATTTCTTCTCAATCCACTCAAATGCTAAATACCTTGATATAGAAAATCCTATTGCCGCTGAGATAGTTGAAGCAAATATTGCAAGAATAAATCCCAACTCAAGCCCAAACAAAATCCCACCTATTATAGTTAATATAATTCTTGGACTAAGTATGACAGTTAGTGCCACATACCCTAATAGATATAAAGCATATGCTTGATATCTGTTTCTATTGCTTATTACTATTAAAGAATCTGTGATTTGGGATATTTTTTCAAGTGATATGAGATTACCAACAATGAACGACACTATAATGAACAATAAAAAAAATAAAATATTTTTATTACCTGCCATCATGCCCTGCATGTTATAAACCTTCCATAAGTAGATCTACTGATTATTTAATGAGCTCTAATTCATGTCATCTTAGAATGAAGAACAATATTCATTTATAGTTTTTAGTGATATTGGATTAAACAAATAAAAAAGGCAGGTTAAACCTGCCTCTTAAAAAAAGATAATTTTTTTATTCAATTGATGGAATTGGTAACTCTATATCAACCTCTTTACTATAATCAATACTATCTACATTAAACCCAAAAAGTTGATAGAAATCATTTTGGTAACCTTTAATATCTGTTATTTGAGATAAAGTATCTGTTGATATTTCTGGCCACAAATTAGCAACTGCTCTTTGAACATCATCCTTCATTTCCCAATCATCAACGCGGATCCTGCCTTTTTCATCAGTCTTAATTGTATCATCGCTATATAAACTATTATTAAACAACCTGATTATTTGCTCAATACAACCTTCATGTATTCCCTTATCTTTCATTATTTTATACAGTAAGGACATATATAGAGGTACCACAGGAATAGCAGCACTAGCTTGTGTCACAACAGCTTTATTTACTGATACATAGGCACCACCTTGATATTTGTCACCTAGTATTTTATTCAGCTCTAATGCCTGGTTTTCCAAATCTTCTTTAGCTTTGCCGATAGTACCAGATCTATATATTGGATATGTAAGTTCTGGACCAATATATGAATATGCTAGAGTAACGGCATTATCAGCTATTAATCCTGCAGCATCCAAAGACTCTATCCACCACGTCCAATCTTCACCACCCATAACTTTAATTGTATCTTGAGCTTCTTGATCATTAGCAGGGTCAATACTAACTGTAGATACTGTTTCATTCATAAAATCTACAGTCTTATCGGAGTATACATCTTTGAATGGTTTCAATACTGAAGAATAACTATTTCCACTTCTTGGATCATTTCTTCTGGGTGCAGCTAAACTATAAATAATTAAATCAAATTTGCCTATGGAGTCATTTTTCGCTATATCAATAACCTTCTGCTTTACCTCATCAGAAAATGCATCTCCATTTATTGTCTTAGCATAAATACCAGCATCTGCTGCATACTTTTCAAATGCAACAGTGTTGTACCAACCGGCTGAAGCTGTACGTTTGCCAGATGCAGGTCTTTCAAATACTATACCTAAAGTTTTTGCTCCGTAGCCAAAAGAAGATACGATTCTACTAGATAACCCATAACCAGTTGAGGCACCAATAACAAGAACATTTTTCGGTGCTTTATCAGTGTCAGAAATAATTTTTTTCGTTAAATCTATTTGATTTTTCACATTTGCATCGCAGCCATCTGGATGTGCTGTTGTACATAAAAATCCACGTATTTTTGGTCCTACGATCATTACTAGGCTCCTATTTTAATTATATAATTTGATAGCCGTGCTATTTATCAAAGAATTTCTATAAAGTTGATACTCTAATTCACCAACATTAGCTGACATAGCTTTAAGTAACTCTTGCCTGTCACTAGCGTCATCAATAGTTCCAGGTTGAACTTTAATTAAACTAACAACAAGATAACGACCATCTTCTAATTTTATACCTTGAACTTTTTTGCCTTCGTGTTGAGATACTGAAAATACTGCATCAATAATTGGACTATCCAGTCTATCATCAGCTCTTTTTAGATTTGCGATATTGTTCCATTTAAACTCTTTAGTACTAAG
This sequence comes from Francisellaceae bacterium, assembly GCA_018703155.1. Classification (GTDB taxonomy): domain Bacteria; phylum Pseudomonadota; class Gammaproteobacteria; order UBA6186; family Azoamicaceae; genus JABJGS01. The sequence continues at coordinate 2,604 of JABJGS010000025.1, forward strand.
ATATTCAAACGGTTTGTTATCATCATTAAATCTACTAACCGCTGAATTTCCGTATGCAATAACTTGGCTGTCTATATCTTCTTGTTGTAATTTGGCAAGTATTTCCTCTTGAACTAAATCAAGATCTTGTACGGCAGCTGGCATAATTTTAACGACTTTAATTACTGCATATTGTGAATCACTAATCTTAATTGGTTCACTTATTATTCTAGTATCTTTCAATCCACCATCCGCAAACAATTCTTTTTGCACCAATGGAATGTTTAAAACGCTATTATCATAATGCTCTTTAGTTAAGACCGCAGAATTAACATTAAGGTTCATTCTCTCTGCTACAATATCTATTGGCTCATGCTGACTTTCAAAGGCAATATTAGCTAACTCATCCACACGATCAAACAAAATATTTTTTGAACTTTCCTCAATATATCTTTCTTTTAATTCTGGTAGCACAAGTGATATCTCTTTCACAATGGCTTCTTTTCTATCTGTTAATTCTAGTATATGAAACCCGAATGGACTCATAACAACATCTGAGAGAGAAAGCTTATCTTGCAAAGCAAAGGATGCTTTTTCAAAGGCTGGGTCTACCTCACCTTTACGGATCCATCCAAGATCACCTGCCTGACTAGACTTATCCTCTGAAAATTTAGTAAGCAATTCATCAAATGAATTTTCATTCAATTTTAATTTTGCGAGGATATCTTCTGCTTTAACTCTTGCTTCACCAGAGCTCAACTCAGTAGAACCTTCAGGAGCTTTAATAAAAATATGTCGAACTCTAACCATTTCTGGAATACTATAGTCACTCAATCTATCATCATAAAATTTTTGTAGTTTTTCATCTGTAACCTCGACATCCTGACGAACATCTTCAGCACTTAATGTTAGATAGTTAACAGTAATTTGTTCTGGAAGAGTAAATTCTGATTTGTTATTTTGATAATAATTAGAAACTTGTTCAACTGATATTTCAGTAGTTGAAAATTTATCTTTTGAGATGACAGTATATGCTACTTCTCTAGTTTGATTAAATAACGCAAATAACGCATCAATTTCTTCTTCTAGCATGAAACTACTAAGAATCATTCCAATTTTAGGCTGTTGTTCCAGTAATGCAGAGCGTATTTGTTCTTGGTATTGACTATCCGTTATACCATTTTGAGAAAGAAGTTTTTGGTATTTTTCATTTGAAAATTTACCATCTTCAAAAAATTGAGACTGTGAAAAAACATTTGAAATTATAAAACTATCGTTAACAGTAAAACCTTTATCTCGCAATTGTAATCTAAGGGCATAATTATCAACATAATCCCTTCTTACATTTTGTCTTAATTTTTTAAGATCAATATCATCATAGTTAGGCATAGCGCGCATTTGCATTTGAACTTGCTGATCAATTACGCCCCATGGAATTTTATGTCCAGAAACATTGGCAGCAACACTATTAGAACTGTTTGAGAAAATAAACCCGTTGGCACCCCATAAAGTGAAGGCAAGAGCTATGAATCCGAATATAACCCAGGCAACTACCCCTGTGGCTTTATCTCTTATTAACTGTAACATGATAAAAATCACTCATTAGCAATAAAGAGGGATGGCGGAGCGGACGGGACTCGAACCCGCGACCTCCGGCGTGACAGGCCAGCATTCTAACCAGCTGAACTACCGCTCCGTTTTTGGTGGGTGCTGAGGGGATCGAACCCCCGACCCTCGCCTTGTAAGGGCGATGCTCTCCCAGCTGAGCTAAGCACCCAACAGGGACGA
>JABJGS010000016.1 GCA_018703155.1 Francisellaceae bacterium
ATAGGCGCGTAGCTCAGTGGTAGAGCACCACCTTGACATGGTGGTGGTCGGTGGTTCGATCCCACTCGCGCCTACCAGATATCTTTGTCAATAATAGCCTATTTTCAAACTGACAGTCTCATTAAAGTAGTTACCTTAGTTAATGTTTCTCAAACCTAGTGATTTAGTAGGTAGGCTGGTAAATTGTTAAAGATTAGAGCTTGAAAAATATGGCTTCATTGAAATAAAATGCCATAGTATAAGGTATAACGTAGTGGAAATTATCAAGTTTCAGATGATAGCTGAACAACTTGTGCTTGATATATCCCATATTTGGAAAAGTTATGTTACACTCCTAAACTTATTTGAGTGCAATTTTTAGAGTTTAATTATGCCATTAATAACACTAAAAGATGGAAAGCAGCTTTCATTCGATGAATCGGTTACGGTTTATGATGTAGCTAGTGCAATAGGTCCTGGTCTTGCTAAAGCAGCGATTGCGGGTAATGTAAATGATTTAGTTGTAGATTTAAGCTATAAAATTACTAGTGATGTGAATCTTGCGATTATTACTGATAGAGATAATGCCGCTTTAGAGATAGTTCGCCATTCATGTGCTCATTTACTTGCGCAAGCTGTTAAACAGTTATTTCCTAGTGCCCAAGTTACCATAGGCCCAGTTATAGAAAATGGGTTCTATTACGATTTTGCTTTTGAACGTCCTTTTACTGAGGATGATGTAGAGAAAATTGAGAGCAAAATGCAGGATCTTGTTAAGCAGGCCATCCCTATTGAGCGTTCTGTAATGCAAAGAAAAGATGCTAGTAAATTATTTGAGGATATGGGCGAAGAATATAAAGTTAAAATTTTGGAGTCGATACCTGAAAATGATGAGATATCTTTTTATCGGCAGGAAAATTTTATTGATTTGTGCCGAGGCCCTCATGTGCCAAACACCTCTAAAATAAAAGCATTTAAATTGACGAAGGTTGCTGGCGCATACTGGAGAGGTGATTCTAGTAATGAAATGTTACAAAGAATTTATGGCACTGCATGGTTAGATAAAAAGCAACTTAAAAAATACTTGCATATGTTAGAAGAAGCTCAAAAGCGTGATCACAGAAAATTAGGTAAAAAATATGATCTTTTTCACTTGCAAGAAGAAGCGCCAGGTATGGTGTTTTGGCATAAAAATGGCTGGATTATATTCCAAGAAATTAAGAAGTATGTAAGAGACCGTTTAGAGCAAGTAGGTTATGATGAAATAAACACTCCTCAGTTAGTGGACAAAAGCCTTTGGGAGAAATCAGGTCATTGGGATAAATTTCAAGAAAATATGTTCAGTGTCGAATCTGAAGGTAGAGATTATGCGATAAAACCCATGAATTGCCCTTGCCATGTTCAAGTATATAATCAAGGATTAAAGAGTTACAGGGACCTGCCATACAGGCTGGCTGAGTTTGGGTCATGCCATAGATATGAGCCATCAGGAGCCTTGCATGGAATAATGCGAGTTCGCAATTTCATACAAGATGATGCACATATTTTTTGTACTGAAGGACAGATTCAATCTGAGGTTGCTGATTTTAACAATCTATTATTTCAGGTATATGAGGATTTTGGCTTTGATGAGATTCAAGTTAAGCTGTCTACACGACCTGAAAAAAGAGTCGGCAGCGATGCTGTATGGGATAAGGCAGAGGACGCACTAAAATTAGCTCTTGTTGCTGGTAATATAGAATATGAGCTATTGCCTGGAGAGGGAGCTTTTTACGGCCCTAAAATTGAATTTTCTTTAACTGACTGTATGGGGCGGGTTTGGCAGTGTGGTACAATGCAGGTGGATTTTTCTATGCCTGAACGTCTAGGTGCTGTTTATGTTGATGAAAATGGTGATAAAAAGACACCTGTGATGTTACACCGAGCCTTGTTGGGTTCTATGGAGCGCTTCATTGGTATTTTATTAGAGAATTGTGCTGGCTCATGGCCTGTATGGTTGGCTCCAGTTCAGGCTGTGATCATGGGAATTTCAGATAAACATAGCGATAGAGTGCAGGAAATTGGTAAATTATTAAAAAATTATGGTATTAGAGTGACTCAAGACTTGAGAAATGAGAAAATAGGGTTTAAAATCCGCGAACATACGATACAAAGAATACCTTATCTGCTCGTTATCGGAGATAAAGAGTTGGAAAGCCAAAATGTCTCTGTGCGGACTAGAGATGGTGAGGATCTAGGGAGTTTTTCAGTGAGGGAACTTTCTGAGAGGGTTCGTGATGAAATAGCCCAGTTGGGGAGGAATACAAAATTAGTAAAAGCAAAGAAAGCCGAAATCGCGTAAATGGTGAAATTGACGTCCTGGAAGTTAGAGTTATAAGCGAGGACGGCGAGCAATTAGGGATTATGAGTACCAAGGATGCCTTGGAAATGGCACTCAAGAAGAGCTTAGATTTAGTTGAAATTCAACCAAATGCAGAGCCCCCTGTTGTTAAAACAATGGATAGAGGTAAATTTGTCTTTAGAAAGAATAAAGAGAAAAGTGCTGCGAAGAAAAAGCAAAAGCAGATTAAAGTAAAAGAAATAAAGTTTCGTCCAACTACGGACAAGAATGACTACGAGGTAAAACTACGCAACCTCCGTGGTTTTTTAGAGGGTGGTGATAAAGTCAAAATAACAGTTTGGTTCCGAGGAAGAGAAATGACTCATCAGGAACTTGGTGGCAAATTGTTAGAGCGGGTTAAGGTTGATCTTGATGATTTAGGTAAAGTTGAACACTTTCCTAAACTTGAAGGACGGCAATTAATAATGATTTTAGCGCCTAGAGTTAATACTAAATAAAATAGCGGAGTAATCATGCCTAAAGTAAAAACACATCGCGGTGCTGCTAAGCGATTTAAGAAAACTAGCAGTGGGAAGTTCAAGCATAAGCAATCTCATGCGAGACATATTCTTACTAAAAAGAGCTCTAAACGTAAAAGACATTTACGTGGGCTTAAAGGTGTTGAACATTGCCATGAAAATGTATTAAGACGCATGTTGCCAAACGGGTAATTTAAAAATTTAGTAAAATATTGAATATATTAGTAAGAGGTTGAATAATGGCTAGAGTAAAACGCGGTGTAACAGCGAAAGCTAAGCACAAAAAAATATTAAAGAAAGCTAAGGGTTACTATGGTGCCCGAAGTAGGGTTTATCGTGTAGCTAAGCAAGCAGTAATTAAAGCTGCTCAGTACGCGTATAGAGATAGAAGACAACGTCGACGTCAATTTAGAAGACTTTGGATCGTGAGAATAAATGCTGCTGCAAGGATAAATGGTCTTTCGTACAGCAAGCTAATCAATGGTTTAAAGATATCTAAGATAGAAGTTGATAGAAAGATATTAGCTGAAGTTGCAGTTTTTGATCCAAACGCATTTGCAGCATTGGCAACGCAAGCAAAAGAAGCGCTTGCTGCTTAGAGTCTACTGTTAACGTAATGTTATTGGATTTAATAAGGGGGTGAACTGCCCCCTTATTCATATGGAGCATACTATGCTAGAGATAGACAGCCTAGTACATGAAGCATCACAGTTAATTGCTAGCGTAACAAATGTTAGAGAATTAGAGTCTGCTAGAGTCCAATATCTTGGCAAAAAAGGTCTGTTTACTGAGCAATTAAAATCTTTAGGTAATCTACCCAAAGAACAAAGGCCTGAAGTTGGCCAAAAAATTAACAATGCTAAAAATAATTTCGAATCACAGTTAAAAGAAAAAAAATCTGAACTAGAAGGCCAGTTACTTAAAAAAAAACTTATTGATGAAAGTATCGATGTAACCCTGCCTGGTCGAGGAAATAATTCTGGAAATCTTCATCCAATAACCTTAGCAAAGCAATGCCTGGAAAATATTTTCATGAAAATGGGATATATGGTTGCTGATGGACCTGAAATCGAAAGCGATTTTTATAATTTTGAAGCTTTAAATATACCATCTCACCATCCAGCTAGAGCCATGCATGATACCTTTTACTTAGATGATGGCAATGTCCTAAGAACTCATACATCTCCAGTACAGATCAGGGCTATGCAAGAGCATGGAGCCCCATTATATTTAGTTGCCCCTGGGCGATGCTACCGATGTGATTCTGATCTGACTCATACCCCTATGTTTCACCAGTTAGAAGGTTTAGTTGTTGACAAAAACATAAACTTTGGCCATTTGAAAGGTGTTATAAAAGCTTTCTTACAAGAGTATTATGAGAAGGATTTAGAATTTAGGTTTAGGCCTTCATATTTTCCATTCACAGAGCCTTCGGCTGAAGTCGATATGAGTTGTCCCCCATGTGATGGTAAGGGGTGTCGTATATGCAGTCATACCGGATGGTTGGAAATTCTTGGGTGTGGCATGGTACATCCGAAAGTATTAGCTTATGGCAAAATTGATTCAAGTGTTTATCAAGGTTTTGCTTTTGGTCTAGGCATAGATAGAATGGCAATGTTGAAATATGGTATCGATGATCTTCGAATTAATTTTGAAGGTGATCTTAAGTTTTTGCAACAGTTTTAAGGCTCATATTATTATGAAACTACCTTTATCATGGATATGTGATCATCTTGGTATTCCGCAAAATGAAAAAGAAATAGATAGAAACCTTGTTAAGCTTGGGATGGAAGTCGAGGGAATTGATGGTGATGTAATAGAAATAAGCATACCAGCCAATAGAGGAGATTGTTTAAGTCTTGATGGCTTAACAAGAGAGCTAGCTAATTCATATGGAAATAGCTCTAAAGAAATTAATGTTGATATGAATGAATCTGAGTACACCTCTAGCATAAGCATAAATGTAGAAAATCCTAGTAAATGCGCCAAATATCTTACTAGAGAGTTTGCAAATGTAGATAATAATGCTGAAACACCAAAATGGATGCAAAAGGTATTAAAAGCAGCCCAAATTCAGTTGTTAACACCTGTTGTAGATATAACTAATTATGTAATGATGGAGCTTGGTCAGCCCATGCACGCCTTTGATGCTAACAAAATTAGCGAAGAAATCATTGTGCGAAATGCAAGAGCAGGAGAGTCATTATTGCTTCTAGATGGGAGAAATATTGATTTAAACGCAGATGATTTAGTTATATCAAACCAGGAGCGAATTTTAGCCTTAGCTGGAGCCATGGGCGGAAATGATTCAGCAATAGATACAACTACTGATAAAGTAGTATTAGAGTGTGCTTGGTTTGAGCCAATAGGTGTCAGGTTAAGTTCAAGAGAGCATAAAATACAAACAGATTCATCGTTCAGGTTTGAGCGAGGGGTGGACTTCAATTTACAAGAAAAAGCACTTGAACGAGCATCTACATTATTGAAAGATATTTGTGGTGCAACTGTTAGTGATATAAAAAAGTATGTTTCTTTAGAGCACTTCCCCAGCAGAAATAATATAACTCTAAAGCAAAGTAATGCAGAGACGCTTCTCGGTATTAATTTAAAAAATGTTGATGTAGAGAAAATTTTAACAAATCTTAAAATGAAAGTTGATAAAAATGTAGATGATGAATGGGTGGTAGTTCCGCCTAGTCATAGGTACGATATTGAAATCGAAGAAGATTTAATCGAAGAAATTGCTAGGGTTGTAAGTTATGACTCTATTGATTATCAAATGCCAGAAATAGTTTCTATACCACAGTTTAGACAAGCTAATGTGAAAGTGACTGAACTACATTTATTGAAAAACTATTTGTCAGGACTTGGGTACAATGAGGCTATAACCTATAGTTTTATTTCACCAGAGTATGCTAAAGCTTTTGGTGTCTTTGAGACAGCTAAAAAAGTAGTCAACCCTATTTCTGAAGATTTATCTATAATGAGATCTTCTCTTTGGCCGAGCTTAGTTAAAGTGGCAGACTACAACAGAAATCGTCAAGAAAAAAGAATTAAAATTTATGAAACAGGTAACAAATTTGAATTAGCAGATGGCAAACTCATTGAAACTGAATACTTATCAGGATTGATATGGGGGACAAGAGAGCCAGCTCAGTGGTCTATGCAAAGTATAGGTTTTGATTTTTTTGACATAAAAGGTGATGTTCAAAGAATCTTACAGTATGCTGGTCTAAATGATGATATAGAATTTACTGTGGCAACAGATGTCGATATGCTACACCCTGGGCAAGCAGCATACATTTCATACCAAGGTGAAATAATAGGGATGCTGGGGCAATTGAACCCAAAAATAGTACAAGATTTATCGTTACCAAAGAATATTTTTGTCTATGAAATTTTAACTAGTGCTTTATTGCAAGGGAATATAGTAAAGTATACTAGAATTTCTAAATTTCCTTCAGTGAAAAGAGATTTGAGCTTACTTATGGATAAAGGAGTCACCTGCTTGAAAGTACGAGAGTTGATATTTGCCAAGGCCGGAGCTATCTTAAAGGAAGTGCAAGTGATAGATAGATATGTTGGCGAAAAAATAGACGTGAATAAGATCAGCATGACATTTTCACTTCATTATCAAGATGCACAAAGAACTTTAAAAGATGAAGAAGTAGATGCAAGCATCAAAGATATTCTCAAACAGTTAGACAGTAAACTTGGGGCTGTGCTGAGGGAGCAACATGACATTAACTAAGTCAGAAATTATTGACAATCTTTGTGATGAATATATATTGTCTAGGAAAGATGCTAAAGGATTGGTAGATGATATTTTTGAGCGTGTCAGAGAATCTCTTGAAGATGGAGATGGAGTTAAAATAACAAATCTTGGTAATTTTGATATTCGAAATAAATCCTCAAGGCCAGGTAGGAATCCTAAGACAGGAGAGATAATACCAGTTAGTGCTCGACGTGTAGTAACGTTTAAAGCAGGCCAAAACCTAAAGGCAGCAATAGCTGCAAATATTGAAACACTTTTAGCTCAAGATAGCAGTGCAGAAGCCAGCAAGGATGTTGTTTAGGTAACATGTGTCGCTTGACTGTTCTGGGTTATTTTCTTAATCTCATACTATTATTCTATTTGCTCTTTCAATCTTTATAATCGGGGCGTAGCGCAGCCTGGTAGCGCACATGCATGGGGTGCATGGGGTCGGAGGTTCAAATCCTCCCGTCCCGACCAGTATTTTAAAAATTTGGATATTCATGAGTATAACAGTTAAGCAGGTATCATTGAGAGCTGCGTTGATGTGTGTGCTAGCAGCTTTATTTTACTGCTATGAATACTATCTACGAGTAGCTCCTGCGGTTATGCGTCCAGAATTAATGCAATCTTTTAATTTGTCTGATGCTGGTCTCGGAGCCTTAGTCGCATATTATTATCATGCTTATGTACCATTACAGTTACCAGTTGGCATTATGATGGATAAGTGGGGAGCAAAAAAAGTACTAGTTGCAGCTTGTTTTATTTGTGCTTTAGGGACATTGGTATTTGCAGGAACTACCGAGCTTGCCTTAGCTAAATTTGGAAGATTTTTAATAGGCTTTGGCTCAGCATTTGCATATGTAGGTGTTTTGAAAATTGCAGATAGCTGGTTGCCAAATAAGTATTTTGCAATTGTTGCAGGGGTTGCAACTACTCTAGGTATGGCCGGGGCCATGAGTGGTGAAATCATTATGTCAAAACTAGTTTTGGTGTGTGGCTGGCGCAATACTTTATACTATGCATCTTTTGGAGGGCTGATTTTCACATTAGTCCTAGCTATATTTTTAAAAAACCGTCCAGAGAACGAGCAACCATACAAGGCTCCCACAGTTGCTAAAAATGATGTGGGCATACTTGAGGTTTTAAAAAAGATTATTCTGCGTAAATCTGTGTGGGTAAATGGAGCTATAGGTTGCCTTGCATTTTTGCCATTAACTATTTTTGCTGAAATGTGGGCTGTGACTTTTTTACAAGAATCAGGAATGGATAGACATTCTGCATCTATTGGATCTTCAATTGTATTTCTAGGATTCGGTTGTGGAGGTCCCCTATGGGGCACAATTTCTGATTTTTTAATGCGTAGACGCTTGCCTTTATTTATTGGTTCATTGTTATCAGCATTTTTTACTTTTTGGATAGTTCTGTTTCCTAGCAATAATATAGCTTTAATGTACTGCTTATTATTTTTAAGTGGATTCTTTGCTGGAGCTCAGGTAATTGTTTTTGCTGTGGCTAATGATATTACTGAAAAAGAAAACCTGGCAACAACCGTTGCTTTCACCAATATGATCATTATGCTGGGTGGAACATTCATGCAGCCATTAGTTGGGGTTATTCTTGATCGATTAAGTGACTACACTTTAATAGATAATCAAATAGTGCATAGCTTCTCTGATTTCAAGAAGGCACTGATTATTCTGCCACTTGGATTAGTGCTATCTGCAGTTTTATCATTAGTGCTAAAAGAAAGCCACAAGTCTAGAATGCAAAATAATTAAATCTTTTTCTATGCTGAATAAATCATTAATGGCTGAAGACTAAAGTAAGTGATTTTAATATGTCTTTGTCGTAAATATTAAAGTAACTTACTTTTTTATGGACACAATAGTCTCTGGCTCAATGGATGGCTGTGTTCCATTAACTTTATAAAATTAAAGCTCATTATTGATTTTTATAATTTATGGCATTCCAAATAAATAATTAAACTTATTTTGGGCAATAATATTGTCTTTTGTTACATTTTCAATTTACTTTTTCTTGCTGGTTCTGAAGTATAAGTTTGATCAATAGCCTCTATAGATTGTAAGTATTTAACAACGCTTTCATGACGGTTTTGGGATGCAAGGCATAAGGGGGTTATGTGGTCTTTTGATGGTGTGCTTACAAATTCATAACGTTCCTCAATAGGTAGGCTTCGAACAAGTAGTTGAAGTGTCTTTAGGTCACCACGTTGTGCTGCTATATGTGCTGGATTAAAACCATTGGGATCGATGATTTTGCAATCTGCACCAACAGATAGCAAGTACTTAGCAGTGCTCTTATGATATTTATTACATGCTAGTAGCAACGGAGTTGATCCGGAAGATGTTTTGTTGTTTATAAATTTATGGACTTCTTTAGTTGAAAGCTTTGCAACAAGGAGCTTAACTACTTCCAGATTACCATCTTGTGCTGCCTTATGCATAGAATTACTTCCAAGATTATGACAAATTTCACAGTTTGCACCGATAGATACCAAGTACTCAACAATATTATTTTGCCTGTATTCAACGGCTATTATCAATAGAGTAGAGCCGCAGCCTTTCAACTTTTTATCTATAAAGCGACTGTGCTCCGTTGAAGTCAAGCTGTTGACAATAAGTTTTAATGCCTCAATATTTCCTTCTTTCGCTGAAACAAAAGCAGGACTCCAACCATAATTATCATAAAGATTATAACTTGCATCAGCAGATAGTAAATAATCAACAATATTATTATGATGAAAGTGACATGCTAAATATAATAGAGTGCAACCATGAGAATTTCTTATATCTATAAATTCCTTTTTTTGAGTAGGAGACATAGATTCAAAAAACATCTTAAGTATCTGAAGACATCCAGATTCGCATAAATTAAAAATGTAGGTTGTTATCTTGAGTTTATTTTTTTTTGAACTAGCCATTAATCTCATTTGATGAATCATTGCAGCATTTTCCAGTAAGTGTTTATTGTTTTTCAACAAAATATTTAAGGACACCATACCTTTTTTGCTTTCCATGTATGTATCTAATACTTTCTCAGTAGCCAAGATCTCTCCTGAATATTCAGTGAGCTCTTTTTTTTCTAGATGTTTATTAGCAGAAGCAAAGTTGTATTTGTTCAACATCGAGCATATTTGCTGTATATGACTATTCACTGATGTTCCGGAAAGTGTTTGATTACTTGGCTTGATCGCTAATTGAGATGAAGTTTCTTGTAAATGATTTCCACCTGGCGGGTTTCTTTTTTTATTTACATTTTTTCCTTTCTTTGATGCAGGGTTTTGTTTTTTTTCTTTCTTATCTTTTGTTGTATCTACTTGTGCTGCCACCTCATTTCTTTTAGCACTAACAATAGCCACTACAATATTTATATTAGATTTGAATCTTGATTGTTGTATTGTAGCTTGCTTAAATTCAAGGTCAATGGCTTTATTTACAATAATATCAGTTATGATACCTTCATTAGTGTGAGTACTTAACATTATTGCTTTTGCAAGAGGAAAACTTATAGTTTCAGCTCCCTGAAGATAACCTGCCGCCATTTGAATTATGTTAGAGTCTGCATTTTTGTGATTGCAAATATCAATCACAACGTCAATGTGTCTATGATATAAACATTGACCCATAAGGGTATTTAGTGTGACAGTGCTTGTAAAATCATTCCTAGATATTCTTAACAGAACATCATCAATCACACCACTACTTATCAAAGTGGAGTTACTTATTAAGTTATAATGTAATGAGTTAAGTATACCTTTTGTTCTTTCAATGTTTTCCTCAAGAGAAGAGAGCTCTTCAGAGCTAACGTTATCTTTAAGAGCCGTCATGACTCTAAGCACAGATGTTATAAAATCAACTCTTCTCTCACCTTTGTTTAATATATCTTCGCGTGCAAGGAGTTGCTCGAAAATACTTACATCATTAATATGCCCAAGCATTTGCTCTAGTATTTCTATGTTTGCATTAGGGTTTACAGCTATTATTTTCATTATGTCAGAGTTAAGTGCCTCACCAAGCCCCATAATGCTCCATAATGTTTCCATGTCAGCAGTATCTACTGCCTGCTCAACAATAAACTCACGCTGATGAATTAAGGCAATCATATTACGCTCAAGTGCATCGATATTACGAGTAATACCTCTTGCTCTATCATCATGTATCGTTTTGATAAACTCAGAAATCTTCGCTGATAATGTACTTATTTGTTCATTACAAGGTAATTGTGAGAATTCTGAGCTGCTTTGTGAGGTAGATATTTCATGAGAAACGCTTATATCTCCTTTTAATTCTGCCCATAAAAATGGAAATGATTTTCTTGCAACTACATCATCAACAACAATTAACTCAATCATAGTTCTCGTTGCAGCTACAAATGACTTATGGAAATATAAAGAGTTACTTCTAGCTAAACTATTTCTCTCTTTAGAGCGATTTTGAGGGTTACTTGAATAGCCACCATTCCTATAAACTATATCTACTTCTTTAAGGAGGGCATCATCAGAGTTATAAAAACCATATTTAACAACAACATCAAACTCTAAACCTTTCGCCTCTTCAACAGTATAAATTGAAGCTCCAGGGAATAGTGTTTGTGCTGTATCAATAGATGTATGACTAG
>JABJGS010000057.1 GCA_018703155.1 Francisellaceae bacterium
AAAGGAAGCCGCCATCATTTAAACAAATAGAACAATCTAAAAGAATGCTTAAATCCCAAGCAAGCTTGGAGCATGCTTGACTCGCCACTAAAGTAACGAGATTGCGCATGCTTTTTGTTCAAGACGAAAACCTAAAGTAACATCCGATAGATATAATATTTATTAATAATTGATTTATAACAGACATTTGAACATTTCCATGTTCATTTTTCCTAATTATCACTATATCTTAAATGCACGACATTTCTATAGAGTGAGCTTTATCATTGTGATTTTCAGTAACACTTACATGCTCCATAAAACATCCCATACTGGTATGCATGGCAGATTTAAATAAACTTGGATCCGCAACAATATGTAAATTATTCTTAGTTACAACAAGTATCCTTTGCCAAAACTCTTTAGTTTCAAAAGGCTTAAATTGAGATTTATCTGAAAAGACTAAACTACATATAACTGTATCAAATTCCATGTTCATTTCTTGCAACTCATTATCTGTTACACATAATACATTAGGCCCTAACATTTTAGAAATTAATTCACATTGTGCACTTGTTGTGGTCACAACAACAACTTTGTCATTCTTAATATAATCTACAATACCTTCTATAGCTTTGGCTTCCTTTCTATTAATAAAAGAAATATTTGTTGTAGGGACAGGAACAATACCAATCTCCCCTTCAACATTTGATAGTGATTCTGTTTTTATTTCAAATTTATTAAGCATGTTTGCAACAGCTTTGGAATACATGTATGTCTGTGACATATTCAAAATATCTTCCAATTCAACTGCATCTGCATAGAATCTCCATATATTACCATTCGACATCGAAAGTCCCTGGCATTGCAGTTCATAATAATCAAAATCATCAGTTAATATTTGGTGCTTATTAGCAATCATCTCATCTATTTGATCTGATATTTGCTTCGGTGCACAACGTCCAGGTCTGTTTATTAAAACTACTTTATTAGCAGAAAACACTTTGTTAATTAGCAAGGAACTATTTACTAATTGAGCACTATCTACAAATAACATGTATTCATCATCAACCATATTTGTATCAAAAATAAAACCATTCAGAAACATTCCTTCCCAAAACCTAACTGCTGTACGATAAATATCATATCGCAATGTAATATCCAAGAATGATTCTAAATCTAAATCAGAACAATTTTCCTTGGTTCCTATCATGCGCAACCATGCTCCATATTTATTTCTAGCAACCAAGTTCTGATGACTATCTAACTCACATTGCTTTAAGTGTTCTTCTAATTTATATACTTTTTTGTTGAATTTTTTGATTATAATCGTTAGTTCAGTCTCAACTTCTGGTATCAACATATTGTTGAACTTTTCTTCTACAATATGTTTACTGAAATAACTTTTAAATCTTTTTAAGAATTTTTTTGATACATAAGACATGTTTTGTAAATTTTTATAATAGAAGGGCATTTGACTCACTTGTCGCTGCCAAAATGATAATAACACCTTCACTTCATTCAGTTCTTCTCTTGCAGCAGCCAGATAAACCATCAATCGGTTTTTCCGTGTATTTATATCTGTATGTTTCTCATATTTATGGTCAATTTTAGTTTTCATTTCATTATATATATATTTTAACGTTATTCCCTCTTTTAGCTTATTAACCTGTTGATTAAGTAATCGATGAAGATAACGTAGCACCTCCTCTACCGTCATGGCTTGCTTATTAAAAAAAGTATTGCTTTTCTTAATATAGCTTTTAGATATCGACTCTATATTGTCTAATTCATCAGTATTATTTACAAGTTCCAATTGAATATCATAACTTAACCATCCAGAGTCATCATTAGCAAAAATATGACTCAGCCTGACATTTTCTTTGTCATAATGATAGTACTTTGGTAATGGTGAATTTGTTATTGCTGATTTAACCCAGGCATCGATAGTAAAAGAGCGAACAGCCTCTAGTGCACCAGAACCAGGAACGGCATCTACCAACAATACTTGCTTATTCATCATTGTATGCAATCTATTCAGAAAATCTTTAGGTTGTTTGGATAATGTGAATTTATTACTAGTATGTCCCAAGTAAATGTAGGAATTCAACTCATTATCCATACTGACATATACTTCATGAGGATTAGTCTTTGTTTTTAATAATAAACTTTCCCGCACCAAGTTTGCTAGATCATCATGAACGAAAATTGCACATTTACTATCTTTAAAGTCAATATCTGGAATGTCCTCTAGAAGCTGTGTGCAAAACAAAAACACTTCATCTAAACTTGAAAACTCTTCCTGTGAAAATTGCAATTGTTGCAATAAATAATCACTTCCTCCAGAAAAAACTTTTTCCAAAGCTTTACTAATAAGAATATCTTCTGAGGTAACACCAGTAACATCTATTTTTCCTGTAGATGAAAGATCACAAGGAATGAAATATGGATAGATGTTAGCGTCTTTGTGCTGTATTGAAATTGGGGCAAGATAAACTCTGCTGGGATGTATGTCATCAATAGTATTGGAAGATATTATATCTTTGCTTAACAAAGTTAGTTTCGGACTCTGCAATGAGGAATTAAGTATGCTAAGAATAGAAGCTTCTCGCCAATAGTCTAATATATTGTCACTTATATTCATGTGCTACACACTCCCTGCTTGCATCTAATTATAATACGGGTCTTGCCCTACATTATGATCTGTCACATCTATGATACTACCGATTTCAGGTAACATCTCACGTATTTTTCCTTCAATACCATTTTTCAAAGTGACGCTAACCATAGAGCATCCCTGACAACCACCATTAAATTTCACATATATATCACTATTTTGTATGTCAACAAGCTCAATCATCCCGCCATGCTCTGCTAGTGCATTATTTATTTCATGGTTAAAGAATTTCTCAACCTTGTCCCTTAATGTATTACAGTCAGAAAAATTAAAGTCTGGTTTTAAATTCGGGGCCTTAACTGATAAATGATTTTCTGTGCCGTCCTTTATAAAATCTATTTGAGCTTCTTTCAAAAAATATAAGGAGTCCTCTTTTATATAAATATCTATATTATCAAATGATTCTTTTACTGAATTTTCTTCGATATCATCGGCATATTGATACTCGATACCAATCTCAGCATTTGAGGTTCCACCATTGATAACAAAAAGTTTAATGCCAATACATCCCTCTTGCTCAGAAACTAGTTTATAGAAGTGATTAGATGCAGCATCTGAAAGCTCCATGTTTAGCTTTTCAACTAGCTCCATGTTCCCGACCTTTTGTTGATATGTAAGTTCACTACATTTTCACACAATGCGTCCTTAAATAAAAGCCACATTTAACACTCGTCTATGGATAAATAGTAAAATATTACCAATAACTTAAATTATGGATAACAGGTAGACCGGAAGCAAAGTAGTTTTAGGCATATTTGATAAATTTAGATATTAGCTATCTCTTTATGTTAGCATGATTGTTAACTATAAAAGATTCACAAATCATATGAACAAGAATATCTATTTATATTTAGCTTTAGTGCATATACTGTTAATTACTATTAGCAATACTTTAGTACAATACCCATTTACAATGTTTGGATTTCATACGACGCTTGGAGCATTTTCATACCCATTGATCTTTATAGTTACCGACTTAACCACTAGATTGTTAGGACAACAAGTTGCTAGAAACGTCATATTTAAATCTATGTTTCCCGCCTTGATAATATCTTATATTTTTTCAGTATTAACTGAACATAAAAATATTGATGCATTATTGCAAGTTCATGTCTTGCCTCTGCGAATTGCATCAGCCTGTTTCATTGCATACCTATTCGGGCAACTATTAGATATACATGTATTTCAGAAATTAAGAACTCATGCTTCTTGGTGGTTAGCACCATTCACGGCCTCAATCATCGGCAATATAGTTGATACATATATATTCTTTTCTATCGCTTTTGAACAATGCAGTGATCCTTTTTTAAGTGAAAATTGGCCTGAAATAGCGACTGTGGATTTATGCTTTAAGCTGATAATTAGTACATGTATATTTATTCCCGCCTACGGCAGACTCTTAAATATATTTTCCTCCAAATATGACACCCGAATGATTGTAACCAGATATACGAACTAGACAGCTATCACGTGAATATGCAACAGACAAGTAGTGAATCTATCTCTGGATAAATTTATTTATCTCATTCTAGACTTAACAAATACTATAATATTCACATCATTTAAGTTAAATTTACTAAACTTACACTATGTATTCCTATATATTATGTAAAAAATGTTTAGTACTCAGTCACTTTCTTTAGTTATAAATACAGCCTCATTTTTAATTATCCTTGGAGCTTGTGTTTTTGCTACTGCATTAGTTTGTATAATAATTATTTATATATATGATCGCCTACAGAGTCGACATTCAGTATTAAGAAACTACCCTGTCATAGGTCATTTCCGCTATATTTTTGAGTTTCTTGGCCACTTCCTCAGACAATACCTCTTCTCTGCAGATAGAGATGAAATGCCTTTTAATCGTGCAATAAGATCATGGATATACCAAGCAGCAAAAAATGATGATACCACGGTAGCATTTGGTTCCACTCGTAATGTCACTGAGCCAGGTACTATTATCTTCGCAAATGCTCCATTTCCAACCTTGGAAAAAAATGCATTGAATACGGCTCCCCTTCAAATTGGACCATATTGTAAAACTCCATATACGGCTAATTCTTTCTTCAATGCATCTGCTATGAGTTACGGATCAATTTCAAAGCCTGCTGTAATAGCTCTTACTCAAGGTGCTAAAAAAGCTAATTGCTGGGTCAATACAGGTGAGGGAGGAATATCTCCTTATCATCTTAAAGCTGAGTGTGATCTTATAGCTCAAATTGGCACAGCTAAATATGGATATAGAGATATTCATGGCAATATTAGTGCGGAAAAATTAAAATTAGCTGCAAACTATGAACAAGTTAAAATGTTTGAAATAAAATTAAGTCAAGGTGCCAAACCTGGTAAAGGTGGTATTTTGCCCGGAGAAAAAGTAACTCAAGAAATAGCTAATATTAGACATATACCTGTTGGTGAAGATTCTATTAGTCCAAATCGTTTTCCTGAATTAAACGATACTGCAGACATTTTAAATATGATCAATATGATAAGAGATGTAACAGGTAAACCTGTTGGAATAAAATTTGTTCTTGGTGGAAAAGATTGGCTTCATGAGTTTTGTAAAGAAATAAAAACACAAGGTATTGAAAGAGCTCCTGATTTCATTACTTTAGATAGTGCTGATGGGGGTACTGGTGCTGCTCCCATAGCATTAATGGATTATGTCGGTTTACATATAAAAGAAAGTCTACCCTTTCTAATTGACACGCTACAAGACTGCGGCTTAAAAGATAGAATCAAGGTAATTGCCTCTGGTAAATTAGTTACACCTCCAGATGTAGCATGGGCTTTAGCAGTTGGTGCCGATTTTATAAATTCAGCCCGAGGTTTTATGTTTTCACTTGGTTGCATTCAGTCACTACAATGCAATAAAAATTCATGTCCCACAGGAATTGCAACTCATAAAAAACGATTACAGAAAGGTCTCGTACCGCAAGAGAAATCTCTCAGAGTCACCCATTATGTAACCAACATGCAAAAAGAAGTAGCTCAAATCGCCCATGCTTGTGGCGTTAAAGAGCCCCGTTTGCTAAACAGAACTCATTGTCGTATCGTTCAAGAAAATAGTGTTTCTATCTCTCTTGACAAACTTTATACAAAAGATCCTTAAAATAACTCACCCAGTAATTCTTCTGTTTCTATAAGCTCACACACTTTTTCTATAATACCCCCCATATATCTATCTTCTTCAAAAAAACCAATATTATCTATAAGTTTTCTATTAAATTTTTCAAGACTTATGTTTTGGACAGTTTTTCCTCTTAGGGATAATGCTTGCACTGCACATAGTGACTCTATCGCAATAATTATATTCAAATTGTCTATCATCCGCTCTAAACGAAGAACTGCATTTGTCGACATACTAACGTGATCTTCTTGATTAGCAGACGTTGGTATACTGTCTGTTGATAGTGGATTTGCCAAATGCTTATTTTCACTAACTAATGCACTTGCAGTTACATGCATTATCATAAATCCTGAGTTAAGTCCGGCATTTTTTATTAAAAACTTCTCTAACTCAGGTACATCACCACCAACCATGCAAGCAATTCTACGTTCGCTTATTGAGCCAAGTTCAGCAATAGCAACAGCAATAGAATCTGCAGCATATGCAATATACTGTCCATGAAAATTACCACCGGATAATAGCCTTCTGTTTTTCATATCTACTATCGGGTTGTCAGTTACAGAATTTGCTTCTTGCAAGATTTGATCTTTGGCATTTTTTATATTATTTAAGCATGCACCAACTACTTGCGGTATACATCTAATAGAATATGGATCTTGTTCATCGGCAGAATTAATTTCCCTATGATCATAATTTACAAGAGATCGTAATTTTGCAGCCACCTCCACTTGAGTTTTATGTGGATGCATATTTTGAACATGTGAATCTAAGAAACTTATATTATTACTTACCGCCTCAATACTAAGTGCACAGGCCAAAAGATAATTGGAAAACGATTGCTCTAACTTAAAGAGTGATGATAAAGCCAATGCTTGAGAATATTGAGTCCCATTTATTATGGATAACCCATCTTTAGGCTCTAACGACAATTTCTCTACACTGCAAATTTTCAAACCTTCCTCGGAAGACATTATTTTATTTTTAATACTTACTTGACCATAGCCCAACCAGGTCGCAGCCCACTGTGCCATAGGAGCTAAATCTCCACATGCCCCAACAGATCCTTTTTCTGGTATTTGTGGTAGCCAACCTAAATTAATTAAATGTACTAATTTGGATACAGTCTGGTAACTAATCCCACAAAAACCTTTGCTCAGTGAATGTAACTTCAAGACATTAAACAAATTAATAACTTTAGTTGTACAAATATCTCCTACTGCCGTGGAGTGAGACAAAATTAATCTACGTTGTAATTCAGGCAAGTCGGACTTATCAATATCTTTAGTAACTAATTTTCCAAACCCAGTATTGACCCCATAGATCCTTGTGCCTTCTTCTATTTTCTCTAAAACTATTTTATGCGATTCTTCTATATTATTTCTTGCAAAATCTGATATTACTAAGCTATATTTTGCCCCTAAATATATTTCCCTTAGTGCTGAATATTTTAAATCCATTTCACCTAAATCAAAGTTAATAACTTCCATGCCCACACCATCTTCTATATCCACACACATATTTTCAGAGTCCATTTCCAGTATTCCCATGCTCATGTTTTAGTTAGTATACCCGTGAACTACTCATGGCTAAAGCTAATAGCTCCGCATACTAGGCTGCCATCTTTTGATGGTGCAGCTTTTCTCTTTTTTTTGATATTTCACTACCACCAGTTTTAACCTAATTGTCGGGATCTTGTCCCCCATGCCCACTACACTAAACCCATATTTACTTAAAGGAGAAGTCTATTGCTGATATTGGAAGAAGACTAATACCGGTAACTCTGCCATCTATTGTCGATGATGAATCAAAGGATAAGAGGTTAATTCTATACTGTCATCACGGTGTGAGAATCCTTCATGGGGTTCAACATTTGTACTCAAAGGGTTTTTCTAGAGTTCAGTCACTACAAGTGAGGTGTGAATTTGTGGTCTAAAGATATTGATAGTACAATTCCATTATATTAATTAATGTTTTGTCTTTATTAAAATTGTTAGAATTCTTAAGATGTTAGAGCATTGAAGAAAAAAGTAGGGTGGAGTATTTCTAATGGATGTAGCGATGTTTCTTAGAGTAACCCAGCAACATTTGCTCACATTCGCAAGCTAAGCCCCTGAAAAATTTATAAACGCAAAAGCAGCAAAGTGACTGTTAAGCCTTTGAAGCTAATCATAACGGTAAAAGAAGAGTTGTCATATATGCCTGATGTTCCTGAAAATGCAAGAAAAGACTATGAATACAATCTAATGTTGGCAGCGAGGTTATGCTGCTCTTTAAGGAAATCCGCAAATATTGTCATTAAACAAATATCTACGTTTGCATCTCCAGAAGCAGAAGACAAACTTCCACCTTCAATGCTTTTTGTTAACGATCTGGTCTTAGCTGCAGAAAGATACAATGCGCAAGATGATGCTGTGGATACACGCAGTGGAGTGATGCAAGTCCAGTATCTAGAGAGTGATATTTATAGGTATGCTCAAGAATTAAACGACCTGTTTAATCGCGCGGGCCATGCAATTAAAATGTTAAATACTGACCCATTTTATGAGTATACATCCCTAAGGGAATCAATATTACGGACAAAGGAATATTTTAAAAAAATGCATATGATATTTCCTGAGCCGCGCAAGTCTATAAGATACATATCTTTTGCAGAAGAACTTTCTCAGTTATCGTCTAATAATCATGTTGCCCGCACGCCAGAAATATTACCTGCTGTTGGGAGCGGATTCACATTTACCTTACAGAGAGTAGGCCAGAAAAAGAAAGAAAGTCATGGTGCTGATTATGGTATGAACACTTTGCTGTATTCTTCTCGTCTTCATAAAACATTTCAAACTGCATATAAGAATGGACAAAAAGAAGACAGGGAGCGCTCAGGATATGGGGAGGGTGCTATGACTGTATATAGCACGCCAGGAATATAAATTTCCCCCCATCCCTGCCTGGGAAGGACACTTATTATCCAATTCAGATTGCTGGATTTGATAACAATATGGAAATAACAGTCAGATAAAATCTAGATGTTATTTCTGTTATTGCTGTTATTGCTGTTATTGCTGTTATCTATTTACCCATTCATCATATGAGTTAAATATATTATATATTTGGTAATCCTGGCTGTGATGTTACTATTCTTGAGTTACTTAAGGAATTCGTGTTTAAAGTGGAGTTACCTTCATCATGATGAGGAGCATAAACTTTTTTATTACTGAAAGAAAAACATGTCGACCTATAACACCATTCTGAAACCTCGGGCCTATTCATACTTGGTTCTGCAGTTGCTGCACTTTCATGTTTTGAAAAATTTAAATTTGATACTTTGATACTTCTAGTTGTATTACCTAGTGTATACTCTGATTCATCTGGACTTGTGGCTGCTAGATCTAAGATAGTTTGTACTTTTCTTCTAGCTATATTACCTAGCCTATGAACTGATGTTACTTGATACGATTGCATTGCAGCTAATTCATCTTGAAGTTCTGTTAATGAGCTATCTAAAGCTTCTTCTATTTTTTTGGTTTGAGCAATACTGCTTTGTGTTTCTTTCATAGATTGTTTAAGTTTTTCTTCTCTTTCCTGAACTACGCCAATTAGTGAATTTGTTTCATCTAAGAGGCTCATAGATTATATAGGATTACTAATAGAAAGGAACATCTCTGGATGTTTATTTTTAAGAGTGCCCACTATTCCATTTATTAAATCACAATGTGTTATGTCTCTATTGTTTGGTTGCTTATTAAGAAAGTGTCTGTAACCTAAATCCCTAGCTAATGCAATTCGATCGGAACATTTGATGTCGCCAAGCTGCAATTGACTGCTTACTCCAGCAATGAAGGTGTTGCTTTTAGCGTATCCACAATTTTTTATAGAATCTATTATTTCCATTCCTATTGGCCCAGCCCCTATCTCATTATCCATAAAGAATATGTCGTAGAAACCTGGAGCACTTTGTTTGCTGAGGGTGTCTTTTGCCTGGTCACCAGATGTTGAGAGGGTCACTTTCACCGTTATATCTTCAGTAACACCATTCTCTCTTAGTTTTTCCTGCAAAGCAGGAACAAAATATTTTGCTAAGTTTCTCTGAAAAGACTTGTAATTAACAGAGCTATCTTCAGCATAAAAAACGTTTATTATCATTGAACTCTCATAATTATTATAGTTGGAATTTAGACTAATATAGTACTACATGCGCCAGATATTTAGCAAGTTAAATATGCCCTAGATAAGATGAATAAAAGTCTTGTTTCATACAGATACTATAAAACCTATATTAAGCACTAACGTCATTAAGGCTATTTAATTCATATAATAATAAATACCCAGGGAACAACCAACAGCGAATACAGCATGAAATATAGTTTGAAAATCATTTTCAGCAATACAAATTACCTAGCCATTTATCACCATATGAATAAATGGGAATATTTTATAAATCGTCTTGATGCTAATATTTATTTGCGTTAGTCTCATTGCTCAGAAAAATAATTACAGAGTCGACAACATGCAGCAACAAAAAGATTATTTAGTCTCCTTGTGCGAATCTCGCATAAGATATAACAATCAGTTAAAAGAACATGTTCTAGAACTCGATGATGATGATTATACACAATTCATGTCTGAAACTTATCATAAAGACTTTGCTAGCTTAATTGGTAACAAAGAGTCATATGCCGAAATTCTAGATAATGATATAGAGCAATATCAAGAAGTAATCGACAGCATATTTTCTAATAATGAATTTAATGTACTTCATATGTATTTTTATTTTGATACGATAAGTCGCAAATCTGAATTAACTAAAATAACCTATGACTTGTATGCAAAAGACCCATTGAAATTTGAATCTTCAAAAGATAACGATATATACGAATAGCATGCCCAGAAAGAAGTATGTGCTCAGCTATACTCAATACTCCCTCAAATATCAAAAGATTTCATTGAATCTGAGTATGTTGAACAGTTAAACCTTGTCACCGAAGACAAAGCAACAGGACAATTAAATATAAACACTAACAATCAAGTGAATCATGACAAATTAAGGGACAAGTCAATACTCTTCATGTTGAAAGCTCAAGAACAATTTAAATTAATGCAAAAGCATATAGATAAGTTGCAGGAAAAATCAGAAAGATTAGAATTGTCACCTTTTGCAAGTTTAAAAGTTAAAGAACAAATGTTCCTAAGTGCTTTCAGCCGTCAAGACGAGCTCACACAAAAATTCATTCAAACCAATGATATATTGGAAATATTTTCAGAAATTTTTAGTAACTGTGCAGGTCGTTGTCAGCACTTAAGTAAACAAGAAAAATCAGATCTTGGCGAAAGCGGTTACAATCTCTTCCAAAATATAACCATGCTAAATATTATTTCAAAACAAATAATGGATGGAGTAAGCTCTACAGTAAGTGAAATAAAGAAAAAGCAAAAACAAAAACCGAAAAAACAAGCACGCCAAAAGTCTCAGGATACTCAAAGCCATCTTAAATATAACCTGACAGAAGATGTGTATACACTGCTAGATGCTGAAACACATGAACTTCAATCCCAAGCAGCGGCAGAAGAACCAATAGATGCACGTTCAGATACCGCAGTAAGAAAAGAAAATAACATGGGTGCTGCAGCAGAAGTTCAGTCAGCATATGCAACACCAACCTTAAATGAAAGAAGATCTGCTTCAAGAACATCAGCTCAAGAAGAAAGAGTTAATACCTTGATACAATTTCAAGACTCAAAAGAAGAAAAAAATAATGCTAGAAGTAATTCCAAATTAGCAAGGCATCAAGAGCATGTTAGAGAATCAATGAACTCCAGTGAGTCTTGCTACAATAAAGAAAGCTATGCTAGCAGAAAACATCAAGTATCGGATGAAGAAATTTTAAAACACTCAAAAGTTTTAACTGATTTATTTGATCTGGGTAACATTGATATTGCGTGGAAAGACATGCTCACCATCGCTAATAAATTTAATATAAATATTGAGTCAAATACAGGATCACATCATAAAATGCTTCTTGAAGGACAAGTGATGGGAATTATAGTTAAGCCACATAAACACAGTGACGGTAGGCTAAATACAAAACAATTCAAAAAATCCATCCATGATGTACTCCCTTATAACTGGCGACAAAAACTAGAAACTTTAGAAAAGCCTTCTTTCACAATGTAGTTTACCTTTGCCACATTTAATTCGCTGCGTTATTCGACCATGACATCATTTTTTAAATTTTCAGGAACGCAGGGCTTTGTTTTAAACTTTCAAATAACCTGAATTTTTCATGGTCGTAAAACTCAATGCACAATTAAAAAGCCAAATAATAAAACTGTTCCAATTCATCTTGACATACAATATTGACATGCGGCACTTTCCTTAACATATGACGCAGTTCCATTCCATCAAGAGTGGATGATGGACTATGGAAAAATTTAAACTCTAACGTTGGCCTAGTTATTTCTTTGATCAACCTATGGTTTTGCCAGACAATATTGTCAAAATATCACCTCTGTCTTATTTCAATTTCCCCTGATTTTACAGTGTTCTTTCAGTTGGCGTGTATAACAAGATAATCCCATAAAGTGTAACGTCAACTCCATGTTTCAATTAAAATTGGAGCTATTATGAGCCAAGCTATAACACTACAGTCCTTAAGTATTAGCTTAATGAGTGTCGTGACAATCGAACTAAACAAGATAGACGGCCTAATAACATATGGACTAAGACTTTCACACTTTAATTCTGAGCACCTTAGTATCGGCTAGGTTATAAACAGTCATAGCACCCTCCCCATATCCTGAGCGCTCCCTGTCTTCTTTTTGTCCACTTTCATATGCAGACTGAAATTTTTTGTGAAGTCGTGACGAATACATCATAATACTGAAATCCTTGCAAAGCTGACGCTCCCACTGGCTTTCCTTTTCCTGTAATCTATATTTATCAGGATTTTTATTTATGTACACATTTAATGCTATTGTTATTTCCTTATGCCCCATTATAGCTGCAATATCAAGAACAGATATTTGTGTTTTGTCCTTATATTGAATAACCCCTGACTCATTTTGAAGCTTAACGTTCATTCTTTTCTCAACCACTCGATTATTTCCAGAGTAAAAATCAACAAGATCTTCATTATGCCTAATTAAGGGCTGCAGTGAAACCTCGCGACAGGAAAGTAGAAACTTTACTATATTTAAGTGACCTTTTTGACAGGCAATAAACAATGGGGTACCACCGCCCGCAACGCGATCATTAATAAGACGATGCCGCATAGCATTATCAGTCGAGCTTACAAGCAGAGTCTTAAGCATTTCCAAGTCGCCATTGCTTGCTGCAACATGCATGGGGCCACATCCAGTGTCATCCTGAAAAGAATAATCCGCACCAACAGATAAGAGGTATTCAGTTATATTTTTTTTGTTGTATTGGCATGCAAAATGCAAAGGTGTTGAGCCATCATCAGACTGCTTGTTTATAAATTCATTTCTCAATATATCATCCGTAAAACTTTCAATGATAAGCTTGAGTATTGCAAGCTTGCCCTTTATACATGCAAGGTGAGCTAGATTCCAGCCCCCCTTTATGCAAATCTTACAATCCGCACCAATAGATAAAAGGTATTCAGCTATATCTTTATTGCCGATCTGGAATACCAAATATAAAGGGGTTACGCCATGTTGGTCATGTTGATTTACAAGTTCATTTCTTGATGCATCATCCGGTAAATTTTTAATGATAAGCTTGAGCATTTCAATATTACCCTGTTCACCTGCAAGATGAGCTACATTCCGGCCCCCCTTTTGGCAAACCTTATAATCAGCACCAATAGATAAAAGGTATTCAGCCATATCCTTTTTGTTGTATTGGCATGCCAAATGCAAAGGTGTTGTTCCATTATCTGACTGCTTATTAACAAGCTCACTTCTTGCTACATCATCCGGTAAACTTTTAATGATAAGCTTGAGTATTGCAAGCTTGCCATTTCCACATGCAAGGTGAGCTAGATTCCAGCCCCCCTTTTGGCAAACATTATAATCACCACCTATAGATAAAAGGTATTCAGCTATATCCTTTTTGTTGTGTTGGCATGCAAAATATAAAGGTGTTGAGCCATCATCTGACTGCTTGTTTATAAACTCATTTCTTACTGTATCATTTGATAAACTTTTAATGATAGTTTTGAGCATTTCAAGATTGCCATTCTGGCATGCAAGATGGGCTATACTCCATCCACCATTTATGCAAACTGTACAATCTGCACCAATAGATAAAAGGTATTCAACAATATCTTTTTTGCCGTTCTGAAATGCCATATATAAAGAGGTTGCACCATTGTCTGACTGCTTGTTTATAAACTCATTTCTTGCTGCATCATTTGGTAAGCTTTTAATAAAAAAATTGAGAAATTCAATATTACCTGCCCAGTCAACTTTAATATTAACAGCAATAAACCTAGCCAAAGCTTTCAAACTTTCTTCTTTTATATTCCTAAATACACGGCCGTCTCCCAGTGCCACTCTGAAGATTTTTTTTCAATATCACTGTAGGTCACAACAACCTCGTTTTCCTCAATTGCTTGCAGCAATAAATTGAATGCTTTACGTCCAGACATAGAGCCCAAATAACAGCTCAGCACGCCCCCCTTTGATGCCAGAATAATCTTAATGGAAAATTTTATTATCGCTTCCTGTGTTAGGTGGGCGTGAGCTTTGCCAAACCTTTTTTTATCTTCTTCATCGTTAATCATTTTTTTGACACGCATTGCATGCCCAATGATTATTCTTTCATTTCTTTCTTGTTTTGTCTCTGGGGGAGACTTTGATGCACTCTTATCTCTAACAGCTACTTCTGTTGTCGTGTTGATATCATGTGAGTCATTTCCTGACTCTTCACTTTTAGTAACTTTAGCTGATGATGCTCTTTTAGCACTAATAGTAGCCGTCATAACATTTGAATCAGACCTAAATCTTGACTGCAGTATAGCATCTTGCTTAAACTCAAAATCTATTTTATCATTTGCAATCAATGATAGTATTACACCTTCATTCGCATGAGGACTTAATATAACAGCCCTTAAAAGTGCAGGGTTTACATCCGATACCCCTTGCAACTGAAGGTGGTTTGACACCATCTCAATTGTGACAGAGTCTGCATTTTTGTGACTGCAAATATCAGCTATATCACTAATTTTCCCAAGAAACAAACATCTGCCAGCAAGAATGTTTATTGTCTCAGTATCTGCGAATTTATTTGTAGATACTTTCAAAATAAGGCTGTCAACCATGTCACTACTAATTAAATCATCTCTACTTACCAAGCTATGAAACAATGCATTTATCTCAGCTTTGCCCCTTTCGATAGCACTATAGTAGCTCTCTGCTTCAACAGCACTTAACGTACCCTTTAGCTCTTGAGACCTAGCTGACATTTCCTCTAAAACAGTTGTTTTAAAATCTATTTTCATCTCATCTGAGGTTAATACATCTTCACGTGCAAGTAATATCTCGAAAATATTTATATCTTTAATATTAGCAGATACTTTTATTAGAACTTCAAAGGTTACATTAGGGTTTAACACTACCCTTCTTGAAAACTCAGGACCAAGCATCTCTCCAAGATTTAAAATACTCCACAATTTTTCAGTGTCTGCAGTGTCTACTGACTGATGAACCGTAACCATCAGTCGCTCTACTGCAGCACCTAAGTTACCCTCAAGTGCATCGATATTACGAGTAATCCCTCTTGCCATATCATCATGTATTATTTTGGAAAACTCAGAAATCTTTGCTGATAATATACTTATTTGTTCATTATGAGGTAATTGTGAGAAGTCTAAGCTGCTTTGCTCTGAAGTAGATACTTCATGAGAAACATTTATATCTCCTTTTAAAGCTTCCCATAAAGATGGGAATGAATCACTGGCAGCTACATCATCATCAACAATAATTAACTCACTCATAGCCCTAGTTGCAGCTACAAATGACTTATGAAAGTATAAAGAGTTACTTCGAGCTAAGATATTTCTCTCTTTAGAGCGGTTTTGAGGACTACTTGAATAACCACCATTCCTATAAACTCTATCTACTTCTTTAAGTAGGGCATCATCAGAGTTATAAAAACCATATTTAACAACAACATCAAACTCTAAACCTTTCGCCTCTTCAACAGTATAAATTGAAGCTCCAGGGAATAGTGTTTGTGCTGTATCAATAGATGTATGACTA
>JABJGS010000028.1 GCA_018703155.1 Francisellaceae bacterium
TAATTAATTGTTCTAATATAGATTGAGAGGCACCTGCAATTAGAGAGCATATTTTGTTAATGTCTATGTCAGGCAAATCTTTTAAAATATCACATAAAATTTCACCAAGAGCATCTGGTATCTCTTTAAACACACCAGAGCGGATCACAATATCTAAATGCCTCTCACACCATTGAGCAACCATATTATGCTCTCCGTCATGAATTGCAGCAGTGATAGAATTAAATATTGAGATTGCTAGAATGTTTTGAGTGTCCTCATCGCCTATTTCAATTAGCATTTCAACATTTAAACTTCCATTACAGAAAGCTTCATTAATTATGACGGCATTTATTTCAATATATTTTTTGAATGCCTCTAGGTCAAAGGCATCTGGTGTGCATAGAAATCGATTACAAATTAAGGCAAATATTTCCAGACAATCACTATCAGCAAAAACACTTTGGTTACATTGTGTTAATGGAATAACACCATCTGTATCTTCTTTAAATAATAAGAGAGGTTGCAAGTGTACTAAATCTTTTGTGAGTTGAGGGTTTTGCTTCGCAATACACATATGTAGAGCATTTTGTCCATTTGGAAAATTATCGAGTAACTGTTTGAATATCAATGAAGGATTAATTTCACGGGCTAGGTATATATCTGCATCTAATGGATTGTTTTTTTGTGCTAGATTCATACCTTTCAACTCGCTGAGCAACTTCGTAAAACTTTCAGGATGTTCATTGATCATAGCCTGAACATAGTGAGAGAGTAGTTCGGTTGATGCATGAGAGAGTCTGCTGCTCCTTATCCCCTCTGAAAAGCGAAGTGTTCCAAGAATAAGGTCTAAACTATTTAAGAACGTTAATGTGCAAGCATATTGTTTGTTAGGCAGTGATATGCATTGTGGCATGTGAGCAAAATATTGGGGGTTGGTAAGCATTATTTCAAGCAAATTAAATAGAGCTTCTTCTGAATGTGCTTTAAGTTCAGTATTACCATATTCAGGTGTATGATCATTAAATACAGTAATTATATTGCTGAGCATATCAGGTTGCCAAAATAATTTATCTGCTGCAACTGTTTTCTGTATTACAAGTGCTGACTCATACAGACCTAAATTATATAATTTAACAAGTAAGGGACTTTTTTCAATATCAGCAGTTATTCCATGAGATTGTAGTATGTTGGCATCAGATGATGCTGCACAAATAACTAAACTCTTAATTGCTTCCATGTTGTGCATACTTAATCTTGCTTCTGAGCTGACAATATCAATAAGTTCCCTGAAAATATTAGTGATCCCCAATTCTTTTGTAGAGCTAGCGGTGCTAATGCCTAATATGGAAATAAAATTAGGACCCATGCCATAACTGTTAATACAATGGATAAGCAACTCATCATCCAGCTGCTGTATCTTATGGAAAAAAGTTAAAATGCTAAAAGGATCTAATTCCTCGATATATTCTGGTGAAGAGGCAAGCCGAGGAGGAATATGGGTAAATAATTTACTAAATAACATCACTGCTCTTTCAGATGGACCTCCATCTGTTCTGAAATGTTTTAATGCAGAAGTTAGCTTCGCTATAAGAAGATTGAAATTTACAGCTGAGGATTTTATATCTGCATTGTGAGCTAATGCAATGCTGAAAACATTATCTAGAATAGCATCATACTTGCTATCATATACTTTTAAAATAGTAGCAATGATACTTTCTCCTTTGTCAGATTTAGGAGATAAAACATCAAAAGGTGTATATTCATATTGCTGAGTGTTCGATAATAATGAAATAGCCAGGTCTATTTCCCCGGTGTTTATAAGACGGAAAAAAGTTTTCATGATGATAGATCTATAGGCACCTCCATCTGATGTTTGTGCATCTTCTTTAGGAACGTGAAGACCAGATAGGTGAGATAGCATTAGAGTAGGCGCGGATGTAAGGACTGAATCTAAAAATCCAACCTCATTATCTAGTGAAGATTCTCCAAAACCCAATGTTCTAGCACTGTCACTTAATAAAGGCCTAACATTACATAAGAATATATGTGGGATATTGGCAAGCATATGCTCAACAATATTAGTATATTCATTGGGGGCTTGGTCTAAACCAGGAAGACGTTTTATTGCACATGAAAATACAGTCGTTGCTATTGCATCAAAAAAAGCTTCATTTTTTGATTTATTGCATTTAGCACCAGTGTATTCAGATTGATTTCGAATACATGTTGTCCTTGTGAAATATTCTATAGATTCAAGAAATAAAGGTAAATTTCCAGTAGCATCTATGCGTTTAATT
The DNA here is from genome assembly GCA_018703155.1 of Francisellaceae bacterium. Classification (GTDB taxonomy): domain Bacteria; phylum Pseudomonadota; class Gammaproteobacteria; order UBA6186; family Azoamicaceae; genus JABJGS01. Next base: position 2,280 of record JABJGS010000028.1, read on the forward strand.
AATTCGTCTAAAATTTTCAATATTTCCAAGTATTCACTGTCATTGACAATTGTGAAATTAGGCTCTGAATATAACTCATTAGCAATCGACGCTAAAATATGTATTGTAGCTTTTAAAAGTTCTTCACTGCTACTATCTAAATTTTCAGATATTTGTTTTAGTAATCTAAATAATCGTTCCTCACTAATAATGGATGTGCTGTAGCCTAATAATAGTCCTGACTCTATAAGAGCCGGTATTTTTTTAAATACAGAACAGATGTTATTAAGGATATGGCTTCTTTGAAGATCTGGAATGCTTCTATCACTTAAAATAATTTCAGCACCAAGGTAGAGACACTCAAGTCCTGAAATCTGGCCATGCCCTTCAACATTGCCTCGTGTATTTGTTAGTAATGTAGTGATATCACTATCAATGAACATTGCATGCGTTAATTCAGGGTTGCCAAGCATTAGTACATTGAAAAATAAGTTAATTCGGTTTCTGATGTTAAATATAGGAGCCTTATTATATGTATGATATAACCTGACCATAGGTTCTAAATCTTCATATTCAACTAAATGTAAGGGGCGCGAATCAGCAGACAAAACAACTAGTCTTTTCAACATGTTACTAAGAATTATATAAGATATTTCAGCTGCCTCATCATTATCGAGAAAGTGTTGCAAATTCATTAGGCCAAACTTACCATGGACACGTGCATCCTTAAGCATCTTGAGTGGCTCTACTGCTTCTAGAATAAATTCTGGCACATGGGTGCGGCATTTATCAAGTGCTTTCTTATATGTATCATTAGGAGCTGTTACATGAACTTCATGATCACTGATGAAATTAAAGTTAATCATGAATTCTCTTAAAAAGTTAATAGTCTCTGGGTGGTTGTCGTATAAAGAGTAATCTGTTGTGCTTGTGCTTGCATATAACTCGGAAATAGTAATATTTATGTTTTCAATTGGATTGCCTCCTTTGGAGGCATAAATATTATTAAATTTTGTGAATTTTTCTATAGGAAGTAATGATATAGCTTCTTTACTCAACGCTAATTTGGAAATATTTACTTCAGTTGACATAATCATCATGGATTCATAAGTTCTACCTGTGAGCGTGAATTTTAAAGTTGGTATATGAGATGGCTTTTTAATAATTGCACTTAAAACTACTGGAGCAAATAATTCTAAAAAATCAGGTTCACATTTAGTATCTAAATCAAATAGATATTTAGCCAGAGCTAAATGATTATCTTCATTTTTCATAAGATGAGGTAGGATTACAGAACCTGCATACTTATGTGTCTCTATGGAATGACTTTGGCTGGAAAAACGTTCGAATAATATCCAATTCATTTCTGTCATATTGAATCTGCTTGGGGTGTGTTTATCGTCGTTTTCTATTAGTAGATCATGTAATGTGCATATGGTTCTTACATTATCATCAGAGGTAATAGGATGTGAGAGTATTATAGTTTTAGCAAGTTCAGGATCCATTTGGTTGATATCAATAGAGCCAAGTAAATCTACAATTCTATCACACTCAATATAACCATTTTGCAAACCATCGTGTACAAGTTTAGTGATGAGTTTTTGACTTACTAGAGAACAAATCGAGGTTGCAGATTCAATAAGGTAATCAATAGGTAAGTAAGTATTAACATCTTTGCTTGATGCGCATAGGGTTATAAGTTCATCAAGATTAATACAATCTAAAAACTTATCTAATTGAACAGGGGAGTCATTTAGTTCTGTATGCATCATAGTCAATAAATGAAGAATATTTCGCTCGGATTTTTGATGAACGCAATCTAGTTTTAGATGTTCACCAGCAACTCTTAAAATAGTTGTTGCACTTTCCAATTTATTTTTAATTAAAGCAACAAGTATTAACGGTGCCTTAAAGCCTAGGCCACCTGATGTCTCTGTTACATAGCAATTTGCAAATGAAACTTGCTGCAATATTTTAGCTATACCTTCATGATTGTCGCTTTCAAGATATCTCTCTAATTGTATTATGGTTTTTTGATGTTCTTCAAATCGTGATCTGGTATCTTGTGAAATCCGAGTGATTTCTATGTCCTGAATGAGAGCTATAGGAGTACGCCCTTCAGTATCAAGAACATTAGCTGCATCTGGAGCTTGTGATAATATTGTAACTATTAATTTACTTGAGTTTTCAAGGACCGCTCTGTGTAATATATTCATTCCATTTCTAGGATCACGTATTAGTGCTAGTTCTGGTTTCATATTAATAATTTCATTTAGAATGTCTGGAGACCAGCGTTCAAATGCTAAAGTATTAATCATATTTTCGACAGCATGGAATGCTTTACTTGATGGTGTAAAGCATTTGAATAAATTTTCACCTTGGTCTTGAATTATTCTCTCAAGATATGGGCGAAACCTGGCATTGTCATTACAAAATACAACTAGCTGCTGTATTAAATCAGTAGACACTTCAGAAGCAAATGATGATGTTCTTTCTACAAATATTGTCAAGGATGATTTTTGGGATGAGTCCTTAATAAGTAAAGCTTCAAAAAATTCATTTAGAGATTGCATTACTCTAGGACTGTCGTCTCTCATAGCCTCTTCTAAAGCAATACCAAGATGTTTAGGTAAAATAGTTAAATTTTCATCTGAAGCATGTATTAATATTTTGTGCATAACAGAACAAGGAGCATCACTAGCAGGTATTTTAGGTTTGGCTCCAAAAGTAATAAGGTTGAATATTGTGGGCCATAGTTCTAAGTGCTTTGAAAGTTGTGTGCCGGCATATTCAATTACACCATGTTGACTGTCAATGATATCTAAATTTAATACTTTGTTTGCTAGAAGGGGATTTTGTTCATATATTTTTTGAATCATTCCTATAAATGTGGACCTGTGAAATCCTTCTAAATCAGTAAGGATCTCTGTCAGTTTCAAAGTGCGCTCAGCTCGTCTAATAAATTCTTTAATGGTTGTGACCGCTGGGGCTGGAAATGAATGAGGTGCTGCTGTCCAATCATCTATGGTGAATAATTCTCCAGAAGTAGTTGTCGCTTTAGTAACATCGATAAACAATAGAGCCATTTTTGTAAGAACAACACGGTCTTCTTCTTCTATATCAGGAAATCTAGCCCAAAATTTACTATCGGTCATTGCCATAAGCTCATCAGGATTACTTGCTACAGTATCGTAGTACTTAGATAGAACAGATACTCTTCGGTGTAGATTATCTAGATCAGTAGGCTCAACATAATGCTTAGGAAGAATAGTATCTTCGAGGAACTTCATTTTACTTTCAGTTTCTTTCATTAACCATATTAGAGGTGCTTTTTGGCGGGATAAAAGATGTATGTTGCCGCCCAACACTCGTGCCTGTTCAAGTAGTTGATAGTAATTTGTTTCTTTCAAAGCATCATTATCTGGAAATCTGCCAATACATTTATTTCCAGTTATTCTTTCTATCCAGAAATGTTGACCAACCGGAACATTAACACCATTTTCAAATATTCTCATAATAAAACGATCGGATTCATTTTTGGATAATAAGATGCAGTCTAGAGAATTACCACCTCTATCAGAGCTTTTGAAAATCATGTACTGTATTTGTTTCGCATATGCATCTAGTCTAGAGCTACCGTCACGATGAGCCGTTGTGGTTAACATGAACCCTACTGATGTCTTCATGCCTGGCTCAAAACTCCATGTTCTATCACCAATAGTACTGCCAACAAAAATATCTTCTAATGGAAGAATCTTCCTTTCAGTTGTAATTGAGCTGCCTACTCCAGCGCCCAATCCAGCTCCACCAGCAGCACAACCGACGCCACTACTACTAGCTCCTTCCATAAGAGATAGATCATATAAACTTCTACCTGCTAGTCCTAGGCTCTCAATCCAGTTGTCTTCAGGTAATGCAACAGCTCTAGGATCTTCTTGCTGGAGGCGTGTATCGATTTGTTTCTGTGTGTTAATTTGGTGTTGAATAGTAACTTGTGAGTCAGCACCAGAGTTTCCTGCTAAACGAGATTTTTCTGGACAACGTTTGATAAATAGTTTGATTTCTTTTGTAATCCATTCATTCATTCTGACCAACATCATTTCTGCGGCACTGCCTATATTTAGGCTGATAGCCTCTTCTCTACTGCAAATTCTAGATGTATTATCACACTTAAGAGTAAGTTCTCTTATTTCTGTGGGGATCCTAGATACAGCATCAGAAAAATCTTTAATTATAGCATTACGTATTCTCTCAAAAGTTAAACCAGTATTTTCTTCTTTAGGTCTGGTTCCATAAAGTACTGAAAGGTCAGAGGATGTTGTGGATGTTATGAAACATTTGAATAGTGCTGATAGATTACTTTTAACTTCAGGTTCTTGACCTCTAGAAAGTAAAGTGTAGTAATATGAAGCAATAGCGAACTGCATATCTATACAACCTGTGACATTCAAAGTTTCTAATGTTTTAAGTTGGTTTCTATATGTGACATCTTCGATGTCACGGAATATTATTTCTCTTTCATCAAGATCTGGGTCAAGCTCCAGCGCTTTTTGTCGAAATGTTGAATCGGTGGAAATAACCAGCTTTTGACTAAATGTAGCTATCTCTCTAGCACGAAGTGCTGCTTGCTCTACTTCATATAATTTTGCTTCGCCATTAATTAGTAAGACAAAAATTGCGCCAGGAGTCAATTTGACATCAAGACCTCGTGTGCCGCCAAATTGGGAAAAATAAACAAACCATGAATCACAGTCAACACCTAGTAATCGTTTTATATCATCGTAATTACTAGTGTCTAACTTTATTTCTTCTCTTGACTCTACATTTAGAGCATAAAGTTTTTGTATGATACCGCTTTTATCTCGAAAAGATTTTAAGAAGATTATATATTTAATGGAGCTATGTTCTTCATGATGGTCTTTAAAATAATCAGCAAATCTATTTGAGCAATATAAGTTGGTTTTGCCTTTAAACCTTGCTTCCAAATCGATTAAAGCAAGGAAGTTTCTAGCCGCTGTTATTGGATCTGAGTGATTTAGCTCCTTTATCTTTTGAACTTCATATTCAAGTACTTTATAAGGATCAGTACTATCGCATGTCTCAACAAGTTGAGCTTCTCTCATTATACGTAAAATTCTGCCTGTTGTGCCAAATCCTACAGATTTATCCGCACGCTCAATTTCAGAATTTGCTGCACTGGCATTCCATGGATCTCCAGACATGCCCAGGCCTTTATTTCCAAAGCATAAATCATGTTTTGCGGCTGTACATTCTAGTGTTTCACCCATTGTGTGTATATGTTTTGCTATCCCATGTGGATTAACAAAAAAGTACTCATTGAATGCCATGTTATTTGCAAGAACCCTGCATAGTATAGTGAAATTTGCATCAGTAACATCAATGTTACCTAAGGTTGTTGAAGCTAAATAGGTGAGTGCTTTTCCAATTGTAGTATCTAACCCTGCAATTGTTTCTTGTTTAACAATACAGACTGCTTCACCAGTTTGTTGAGCAATAACTTTATTTTTAAGATCGTCATACATTGTGGCAAAATCAATGGCAGGCTGAGTTTCTTCAGGTTTCCTTTCTGGATGTTGTTGTATTTCTTCTAAGGAAATAAAACGTAAATTATCAATCATTCTCTTAATGTCAGTGTCGCGTAAACCAAGGATAATCAAGTTGAATAGTGAGAAGATCATTAGTGTGTCAGTATTACCCCAATCTGATGTATCTGGAGCATCAGCGCCTTTATAAGGTTTTGAAATCATTCTTTTGATAGGATCCGCAGAATCTTTATCTATAGGACCGTTTTGAACTAAATAATTACCTTTTTCAATAACTGTGAACTTCAGTAGTTTATTTAAATAGGCATAGTAGAGGTCGAGTTGCTCTTTCATATTTTTAGGTAATCTAATGTAGCATTCAGGTTTCTCTGTTTGCCTGCTATCCCGCAAATACATTATCATACTAGAACGTGCGCTAGAACTATCAAAAAAGCTTATATCTAAAGGACTGTTTGGAGAGGTTACTAAGAACTCCGCTATTGCATCCATTGCTTGATCCCATTTTTCTGTTGAATCAAGGAGCATGGGCTCACTAGCTCTATCAGGATGCTTGCGGCGAATAACCTCAAGAAAATTATATGTTCCTGGAGTTTCACCAACAATTGTGCTTATATCAACATACTCTAAGCTGAGCATCATTCTTGTGTTCCACTTAGCTCGAGTTGACTCAATGGGTTGTGGTTGAGTGAATGAGAAAATAAATTTACTTAACGGGTTTCTTAAATCATCATATTCATCCATTAATACTGACTGAACATTTTCAATCAATGCCATGATTTTGTCACACCAAGTAACTTTTTCTTTCCATTCAAAGTATTCAGAGCTGTCTTCAGCAATGCCTAAAGGTTTTTCAAGGATGATTGCTTGTTCCATTAATGAAAGTGCTGGAATGCTAGTGCCATCAGTAATTATATAATTTCCTCTAGCTTTAATAGCTTCTAGAGTATGGCAGATCATTTTTAAATCATGAGCAGTTCTAATCGTATCACGATTTACACGAAATATTTCGGCTCGATGACCATAAGGTTTTGTTTGTGCATCCACATCTTGAGCGAAAGTATGTAATAATGATTCTGGTACTTCGACTACCATAAGACTGCCGGGATTAGACATTAATGTGAATACTATTTTCATGGGGGCAATCATTTTTGATTTACCAAAACCCATTATCATTTGATAAACGGCACTAACAACCTGACTTGGATTATCAGAGTTTGTGTAAACTCTTTGCATGTGGACAAGATAACTTAATTGTTCATCACGAAGTAATACTGAACGTAGATATTGAAAGTATGCAAGCGTTGCAAACATCGTTGGATGAGCCTGTATGGCAACATCGCTTCGTTCAGATAAAACATCTTTAAATAATCCCTCATAGGAGCTAGAAGAGCTGGAATTTAGTAGTTTTAATAACTCAGTGCTATAATCTGGGTGAAATAATTGAGTACATGCTTTAATGAGTAAAGAGCAACATTTATAGTCTTCTTCCCAAGGAGTGCTACCATTTATTTCATTAATTCTTTCCATTAACAATGACAATTCACTATTTGCACGTTTATATCGTTGTAGCAGTAATGAATGTTGAATGTATCTAAGTGATTCTTCATAGAGATTGCGGCAAGCATCGGTATCAAGATCTTGATTAAAACGATTATAAATTTCTGGAGATGCAAAAATACTAAGTAATAAAATTTTGTCAAAATCAATTTCCTGGTAAGCTCCAGATCCCATTCTTGCTGCAGCTGCCCCAGTTATCCCATGTGTATGAAATATTTCAAGGATTCTGCCCTTAGATTCTTGTACAATTTCATCTAATGGACTAATAAAATTTTCATCTAAGAGTTTAGTGAAATTTAAGGCATGAGTGTCATCATCAATATTTAAGGCTACGAACCCACCAAATATATCAATAACTTGCTTGCGGAAGGCAATATCCTCCTCAACACTAGCTATACCCAACTCTCTTTCATTATCAAGATGAGCTTTCATTTGTGCAACAAAGGATTGACCAGACCCAGAATCTGTTGTTGCTCGAGACATTAGATTACTTGTTCGTTCAACAAATAATCTATGTATTTCGCCTAAACTAGGTGTTTTTGATAACTGTGCAATATTTAATTCTTGTGGTGGTCGATAAGATTCTACTTCTTCATATGTTAGTTGTTTGAAAAATTCTTTTGCTGGTGCTAATGGATCTGCCATGGTTATTGCTAAATGGCTAGATGGATTGAGCTCGATTGTTTCTATAGTGTTAGTTTGAACTGGAACATCTATTATTACTATAGGATCTTTAATTTTATCTAATAATGACAAGAAATTTTCTTTACCTGATTCATTACTAGGTGCTGACCCGCTTTTGAAACCAAAATCATTTTCACTTACAGCTAAAATTCCACTTATTTTATTTTGCATAAGCACAAAAAGAATTTTAGATAGCTCAAGTGTAGCCTCTTTCATGACTTTTGATTCTTCTGTTTGGTGAGAATCAATATCTTGATCTGTATGGAATCTATAAGCGGCTCTAATATTATTAGCTATAGTTTCATGAAGTTCTTTAAATTCTAGTGATTCAACAATAGTTTCTGGTGCAACAACATAGTCAAATAAACGTTTGAAATATATATTTAAGTTTTCAAAATTATGGCCAAATTTGGTTAAATATTCAGCACGTGATAATGAGTGCGTATGTCTTGTTATTGCGGGATTATATAGATGCATAAAGTAGTTGCCGTCAATAATTTGAGCAATAGGAAATTTAATGGCATATTCTTTTTCGACTATTTCAATAATAGGAGCGCTAACAACCTTGACAGTATTTTCAGATGCGATAAGTTTCTTTAGGCGTAATACTTCGGCATTTACTGATGTTGTTCTAGATGCATCTTCTATAGAAAGAAGTTTTGTTAATTGTGTGGTTGCTGAATCTAACACTGTGTGTCGATACAAAGCTGCAAAAACACCAATATTAAATTTATGATCATGTAACCATAAAGATAATTTTTCTATTTCTAGTCCAGTTAGCTTCATATCTGCAGATAATCTTGGGCTGTCAGTTACGTAACATCTCACAGTTTGAGAAAGGATCTTGTTAAAGCCTTCAACATTGAACATATTGTGTAATCTTGAAGCTAGATATTCTCGACAATGCATCATAGGATCTGCAGTATCTGCATCCGAAGTCAATTCTTCAATATTAAATGACGAATGTGAATAGAAAACATCTTTTAAGACTTTTGCACAGAGTAGGGTTTGTATTGCACCTAATTCAGGTGTTTTAGGTTGATATCTTTTCCAATATATATATTCCCCTTCAGTATTAGACTCGAATGGTTTAAACGTTAATGCATCGAGGATCCAATAAATCGTTTCAGCTTCAAGAGGATTACCCTCTAAGGTTGGACAGTCACGTAAACATTGTAAGGCTTGTTTGTATTGGCTTTTTGTTAAATATATATAAACAAGTTGTAAATTAGCTTGAGGAGAGCTTGAAATTAATTTATTGCCATTAACAATTTGATAGGTGTATGTTAAAAAATTAGTTTGTTTCCCAGTAGTTCTAGAATATTGAGGAGGAAATCTATCATTTTCTGAATCTGGAATACTTGAACTTACTTGTCCTATTCTCCTATGCATAAGTTCATAACCGGTATCATATTTTCGGCCATGGTACATATCTGTTTCTAATTCTTCAGTAGTCATGAAAAATTGAGATCTAGGTATAATAAGTTTTTCAGAAGGTTTATTTTTTAAATGCATTCTTAGTGCGTGAGGAAAATCATAAATAACTGTAGGGAGATGGTCAAGGTTAAGGAGATATTCTCGATCTGACTCTAATGCAAAGGTATATGGTAAGCTTATATCGATAGGATCATGATTACCGATAAATGCCATATCATATCTAGGGAATTGTATATAAATTTGTCCTAAATGACTTGTTACTCCAGGGTTCAATGTGGAAGGAGCGAACCTCCAAACTAAGACTAATTCAGGATTTTCAAAATGCTCTAAAATGTTATAGATACCATCTGTATTATTCACAAGTTGATATCCGGAATCATTACCATCAGGATCTAGCATACGTAATGTTTTTGTTGTGTAATCATACCGATATAATATTTTGCTATCTCTAGAGTCAACTACTATTAATTCATTAGTTGGTGCGCCATCTATAGATATCCACCCTTGATTAGATTTTTCACATATAATTCTAGGCAAACCTTCACCTAATACCTGGTTAGGGTGAAATGTACGTTTTCTTCCGAGACTTATCAGCTCGTAAGGGTTCGTTACACCATTTATAGTAATGATTTTCTGGATTACTGGGTCTACTGTTGGACGAAGTTTATGAATAAGATACCTATCAGTACCATTTTGTACATCAACAATCGTTCTAGAAGCATTCATTGTGCATGTGGGATTCAATGATCCCAAAAGTTGATGATAAATAGGGTTTATTCTGAAATGCGCAGGAACAGGGCCAACTACTGTATTGGATCCTAAAAATATACTTCCAGATTCAAGACTAATACGGACTAGAGCTACTTGAGTAGCATCATGCTCACTTTGCTCTATAACATATTCATAGTGGAATAAATCAGCAGAAGTATCTATGGCTATGGTAGATTTGACCCAGTTGCCAGATTCATGCTCTGCTACGATAGCTGCAACTTGAGGGACACATTCACTCATAACACGTTGAATTACTGTTTTAGAAAGTTCCGGATCTGCAGCTAGTTCAGCTATTTGTTCTCTGAAAAAAACTTCATCAGTATTTATAAACATCATAAATTCAGTTTCAATAGCTTTAGGGTAATAGCTGGATATGATACTGGATGCTCCTAGCATTCTCAGTGAATCCTTACGAGCTCCTTCTGAAAGTCCACTATCGAAAGCTAATTTATGATGTAAATATAATTTTCTATACAAATGTAAATTAGCTAATATACTTTTATTTTTGGTGTTGATAATAAGATCATCAAGTCTGTCTTCAAAGATAACTTTATAAGGAGCTAATATTTCAGAAACTTTAGCTGCCATTACAGATTGATTCTCTAAAGTGCAAGTATTTAAAAATTGTTGAAAATCATCATACATTAGCTTATATGTACAATATGAAATTTGTAAATAAAATAAACTGGGCTCAGTGGCAATATTTCTGGGTGAAAAGTGAATTAATCCTGCTAGAGCTACATCTCTAATAGTAATAACAATTGGTTTACCATATATTTCTGGGGTTGCCGAAGCTATTTGTCTTCTAGCTATAGTAGTAATTAAACCTGGATGTAATATGTTGTATAGACAAAGATTACGCCAAAGAGTTCTTTCCTCTACCGTAAACGATGAATCACCAACTAAATTTTGATGTTGGCCTAGAAAATCTAGGGTGGACTCTACTTGTAATCTGATATGACTGCGTAGCGCTATTGCTTCTGCTACTATGGCATTACTGCTTGATACACATTTAAGTTGTTTTAAAACATTAATTGCCAGCTTGTTACTTTCATAGTATGTATCACGGAAATCTCTATATTTTAACATTTGGGCTTCGCCCTGCATGTAACTTGAACCAGCACTTGGATGTATTTCAAGATGCTTTTGCATAAGCGGCTCTATACCAGCAGTTACAGCTTCTCGACCATAAGTACAATCAGCTAATATATGCCATGAAAGTGCTTGCAGTGGTGCTAAGTTGCTTGTTGTACAGCTGAAAATACGTGCAGGGAGTATTTCAATGCCTGGTGTAAATAAATCTGGATTTTTAGAGTATGTTAAACAAGGGCTATTACGCAATCCTGCTTGGATAGAGCTGCCTCTGCTACCGTTTGAATAATAAATTGAATAAGTTATCCATTCAAATCCATTATGAGCGCTAGTGTCAGATGTTAAAGATTTTATAGCTTCTGCTGCGAGGATGTTATTTTGATCTTTTGTGCCTGGGGTTATATCTTGAAATGCTAGAGGGATTCCTTTATTACAAAATTCTGCTCGTACATGCCCAAAACCAGAGTGCATGATATCTATAGCACTAGTTAGTGTCAGTTGCATTAATGTTTCATAAAGATATATATATTTTGCTTCTAAAAATTGTTCACTATGAGTGGCATTGGCCGCTAAAAAACTATCTGAAAAAAGAGAATCTAATATAACCTGTGTAACTTGTTCTGTGCGATCATCACCAGTGCTACGACCTTTTTCGCTGCCAGGAATGGAGCGCCAGTGTGACTCTAAAGCAGTGAATAAGCTACTGAAAGAACTATTCATGTATTGAGATATTGTTTTATACCGATGTTTGTTTTTTGATGCAGAATAATTAGACTTATCATCTGTTTGAGCTAATAACCTTTCTCTTCTACTTCTTGAGTGTGCTGGGGTACCTTCAAAGTATTTCACAACTTCCTCAAAAAAACTGGAGGCTTGAGCATTTCCAGTTGCCAAAATTGGACTGGTTTTGAGCGAGTCATAAAATTTGTAGAAAAAGGGTGAGGCAAATAAACTTAATAGTGAATTGTTATCAGCACTTGATGAATAACTAGATTTTTCATGTCCAAAAGGTCCACTATCATTCAAGTTTAAGATAGTAACAATGAAACTTAAAATAGTTATAGCCCTAGTGCCATCCAGAGCATTTGTTCCTAGTTTACGATTGCAATGCTCTACGTAAAGTTGTAGTAGTTTAGTAGTGGCAATAATATCTTTACCAATAGAATGTGCTAAAAATGTTTTTTCTGCGGTATAGAATGTTGGATCTGCCATTCTATGATCAAGCATGGTTTTTTCGATAACCTCTATTATATGAGCGCTATCATTAGTCTCGGCGTATTCTATAGATAGTTGTAATGCTAATGACAAATGTTCTGAGCAATTTACAAGCGGTGCTACAGGTCTCAATGGGTATTGATGTCTTGGGTCTAGTCCTAACTCACAACTATAAGCAGAGCCAGGTACTGGTATTAAAGTTATGCTTGGTCGTGCACTATCATCATCAATAAGGATAGTGGCACCAGAAGTTAAAAGAGCAGATATCCTTATTTTATCAGGACTTCTAAGTATCATTGGTGATGCTGCAGGTGCTAAATATTGATCTATATATGTTTTTATTACCTTGAATTCAGAATAGTGCCGAGCAAATACCTCGTCACTAACAGGAGCTAATTCAGTTTGTCTTCGGCATAGATCTGCTATGGCAAACTCTAATAATTTTGCAGCTGTAATTATATCGGATTTGCTTGGAGTGGGGCCAGACTCAATAAATCTTTTAAGTTGACTACACTGATCCTTAATTAGTTTGTATTTTAAGATATAAATTAATTTTTTGTTTAAATTGCCTTCACTAGTTGTATTACAATCAATAGCATTAACAATGATCCTTCCTACACAAGTTCCAGATCTCTGCCCTGGAGTTGAACGCGGGGAAATACAAGTTTCTTCTGGGGCGACAGGAATAACATGTCCTAGAGAGTGAAGTCTAGATATTCTATCACTGTAGATTAGATGAGCATCGATTACATAACCACCATCTTGAAAGTATGGTGAAAAATTTGGCTCTATCAAACCATAAACGTAAGTTGTAAGTTTTTGGGTGCACTCTAATAATTGATCTGGGGACCTAGTGGCCGCATGAGGTAAAAATCCTTTAACTTTATCCGCCATGTTAGTGTAATATTCATCAGCTTTACCATGTTTATCAATACCAGGTCTTTTTGGATGATATTGGATACCACCACCAGTATTGCTTGTACAATGGATAAAATCACCTTCATTTACACTAGAGATATAAGCCATGGCATGGCCTTGTATTGCGCCTTGTCCTTCCCAGCCACCACTTAAGCCAAATTTATGACCAGCATCATATGCATCGATCATAGATGTTGCAATTATTTGGGCCGTATCTTTAATGATCTCCACTTGCTGATGTTGAGATTTACCTATAACTCTAGCTCTTGTATCTATTAATATTTCTTTAGTTCTGACAAGGCTTAGTAATATTGGGTGTAGATTAGTTTCGTATTCTATTTTTATATCCTCTGTTCTTAGGTCTAGATCTAGAGCCACACCTGGATCTAAAACTATATTATCTAGTTCATCTAAAATAAGTTTTGCAAGATTATCGGAATATCCTGTGGTATTAATACCACCTTTAGCTATAAGATCAGCAACCAGGACAGAGAAGAAATTATTTTGATTTTTTAATGAATCAAAGGGCATACTACACCTCTACTATATTTGTAATTACACTATTATTATGTTATCTATGATTCCGATTAAACCATAGGACATATTATTAAACAAATATATATGATTTTTGGTTCAAATAATTAAGTAGAATATTACTAAATTTAATATATTCTTTGAAGGTGTGTATATAAGAGAATCTTACTTATACTTAAAGCTATGAATGTTTTACATCGTGTATTTAAATAGAAGAGGTTTTCGGTTGGGATTGAAAAACTAGAGTTTTGGCTAGTTTAATATTATTTTGTTGAATTAATGATAATATGTCTTTCGTTATTTTGCCTTTTAATGTTTCAAAAGGACCGTTTGGCAGCCAAGTAAGAAATTTTATTTTTATAGATGATTCCCTAAATTCACAGATGATAATATCTGGTGATGGATTTTCTAAAATTTCTTTATTATTCTTAGCATATGATAAGAATACATTTTCAATTTCTTTTATGTTTTGTTCGGTATCTATATAGATTTCAGTGTCTAGTCGGCGAATTTTATATTTGGAAAGGTTATTAAGTTTAGAATTGAAAATAAGCTCATTAGGTAGCCTAATCAATCTATTATCTTTTGATAAAATCCTTACAGAGAGTAAGTCAATAGATATAACTGTGCCGATAGTCTCATTAACTGATATTTCATCTCCAATGACAAAGGGTTTTTCAAATACTAATACCAAGCCATTAATGATATTTGACAGAGGTGCTCGAGTGGCAAATCCTACAGCAAATGTTAATACTGCTCCAAGTGCGGCTAAATTTAGCGGTGATATTGGCAATGCAACAACTAGAGTTACTAGCAGTAGACCATAATATAATAGTCTACGAATGAGTATTGTATAATGAGGTGAGGCTTTCCTAGCTATAGTTTTACTAATAAAGCTGCTAACAATTAAAGCGACGATTATGCCAAAACATAAGACTAATAGGAAATCAATAATTGACTTAAAGTCTAGTATAGCTGTTAATTCATGTAATCTTGCAGCCCATGGCACATTCATATTACTACGTTCCTATAAGGCTATATACTAACCTTTTTAGATTGGTTCCGGATCTAAACTCCATTCGTCCACGACTAATCAATGTTATATCACGCATTGATTTTGGTGGTCCTTTTGATATTTGTACCAACGGTGGATCATCTCCCTCATTATAAACAGTTAGTTGTTCTGTCCAGAGGTAATTTTGTTTATCAGAATAAACAGACAAATGTGGAAGTGGAACATTTATCTTTTCTAGGCATAGAATTTTTTTAGATTGATTCTTGATTAGCATAGGGCTAATGATTCGGTCTGCGCCAGCTGGGACATATTTCAATTGTGATGAACAGAAGGTATTACCAGCAAAACATAATTCACCATCTATAGTGTTTTCACCAAACCAAGTTAAAGATAATGGATGAGTTGGAATTTCATCAAGAATGACACGATTATTACTGGTAGTAATTTGCACCCAAACTGGTGAGCTAATGTATAAAAGGATTTGTTCTCCACCAGGGATATATAGAGGGGTCTGTAACTTTGATGCGAGAGATAATTTAGGTAAAACTGGTTTAAGTCTTACTTCTGCTTGAGTTGTAAAAGTGAAGGTTTTGGATTGCATATTCTTCGGCGGACTCGGTGGAGTAGTGTTGTCTAGAGGTAAAACTGATTCTTGCGTAGTTAAAGTTGACCCAATATGCCATTCATGGGTAAATCTATCGATGTAGATAATTGCTTCACCTACACGCCAAAATTTTGATTGTGATTCCTCCAAAGAAAAACATCCCCACCAGCAGGTGGCTTTTTCTTCCACATCCTGGTACGTGTCGATATCAAATGGGGAAGTGACCTTGCTGCCCCACCTGTTTTTAAATATGTTGAAAAAATTAGCCATTTCTTTTACAACTAAAGGTTTTGAGTATTACTCTAAGTTTACTTATTAATTAGTTGTTGATCCAATTAAATTGTGCTCAAAAGCAAAAAGAGTGTTTGCCATTAATTGAGCTACCGTCACTGGTCCTACGCCGCCAGGGACTGGAGTTATATATTTTACTCGTTCAATAGCTGTTTTAAATTCTATATCACCGACTAATTTGCCAGATTCAAGCCGATTAATGCCTACATCGATGACAATTGATCCCTCTTTTAGCCAATTTCCTTTTATAATTTCTGGTTGTCCAACACCTGCTACAACTAAGTCGGCCCTAGAGACAATATCTGCAAGGTTTTGTGTGAATCTATGACATATAGTTACGGTAACACCAGCTAATAGTAGTTCTAAGCTCATTGGGCGACCTACTATGTTAGAAGCGCCAACTACCACCGCATTTAATCCCTTCAGTTCAATATTATAATCATTGAGCATATTAATTATGCCAAAGGGTGTGCATGGGCGTAGGTGGGGATTTCTTTGCATTAAACGACCGACGTTAATAGGATGGAATCCATCCACATCTTTATCTGGGGAGATTGATTCTAATATTTTTTGTTGGTTGATATGTTGTGGTATCGGCAATTGCACTAAGATACCGTCAACATTGGAATCTTGGTTTAGTGTGCTAATGAGCTTTAGTAACTCATTTTCTGTGATGGAGTTATCAAATTTTGAAATAGAAGATTTAATACCTGCTTCTTTAGATTTTTTCTGTTTTTTATTTACATAGATGGATGATGCAGGATCATTTCCAATTAATATTACAGCAAGTTGAGGTGCTCTATAGCCATTTTTCATATGAGCAATGACTTTGCTATTAACATCACTAATTAGTTTGTCAGCAAAAATATTGCCTTTAAGAAGTTTATCTGAATTTTTATCAATCATGGTATAATACTCACATTATATGATTCATATTGAAAGAAGAAGTTTACCAGAGCCGCCTTGTTAACAACAATTGGTAAAAAGGTTTGACCTTAGGACCTCATGGGGTTATTATCCTACCCGTGTTCGGGGTATAGCGCAGTCTGGTAGCGCACCTGCTTTGGGAGCAGGTGGTCGGGGGTTCAAATCCCTCTGCCCCGACCATTATTTTGTAATACATATAACTTTTGCGCCTGTAGCTCAACCGGATAGAGCACCGGCCTTCTAAGCCGGGGGTTGCAGGTTCGAGTCCTGCCGGGCGCACCAAA
>JABJGS010000052.1 GCA_018703155.1 Francisellaceae bacterium
GCATAATATGGTTGCTCAATGGTGTGAGAGGCATTTAGATATTGTGATCCGCTCTGGTGTGTTTAAAGAGATATTTGAAACTCTAAGCCACGACAGTAAATTCCTCTCTATTTTCTGCAGGAATTTACTAATAGCTTCCACTGAATCAAGTATTAGTGATGAGAGTCGTTTTCATGTATCCGAACTATTCAATTTATCAGCCTCGACTGATCTTCTATCTTCTAAGGTGAGCACTACATACAATACTGTATTAGCCTCAGTTTTTCACGGATTGTATCGTTCAGATGCCGATGCCCATTCACAAATAGATTTATTTTCTCTACTTTTAAAGGTTGCAGAAAGAAAACCAGATGCTCTTGGTGAAATTTTATGTGATATTTTAAAAGATTTGCCTGACATAGACATTAACAAAATATGCTCTCTAATTGCAGGTGCCTCTCAATCTATATTAGAACAATTAATTATATATGAAGCCAGCATCCATCCTGATAGTTATGAAGA
Organism: Francisellaceae bacterium; assembly: GCA_018703155.1. Lineage (GTDB taxonomy): Bacteria > Pseudomonadota > Gammaproteobacteria > UBA6186 > Azoamicaceae > JABJGS01. Next base: position 502 of record JABJGS010000052.1, read on the forward strand.
TTCAATTTTGCCAAAACTCATAAAAGCATTGCATCCTATAGATATTTGGAGTGCTCCTGTTTTTGAAGCTTTTAATCGTGCCTCAATAGACAAGAGTAGCAATTTTTATCGTGGCTTAATAAATTCCATAGTTGGAATATCATTAGATAGAAGAAGAATTACTATTATTTCCCAACATGAATACATTGGTATATCTAGAACCATGTTAGAGTTATTTAAAATTGGCCAAATCACTCTGGTTATAGAGTTAATCGACATTATTAAAGGGTCTGGAGAAATTAATTACTTCGAAATATCACAAAAATTTGTGACATCTTTTATAGAAAGTCATCCTAGCTCTAAGGCTGAGAGAAGTAACATGTATGAAACATTGCTTAAGTTTGGAGCTTTTAACGACGTAGAACTTACTTTAAATACAATTAGTGCAGTCTTAGAATGGTTTGCAGATGAGCTATACCCAAACCTAGCAAGTAGAAAAGCATCTGCCATTATTGATGAAGTTTTATTACCCACTAGGGCTGGTCTTCACAGTAAAGTAGTGCCTCCATCTTATAGTACTGTACAGTTATTATTAACTCGTTTATTAAGATATCATAGTGGTAACTTGAGCACGAATGTCGGTGCTGCAGATCCTAATATTACACATATATTTAGCATTATGTTAGAACATACAACTTGTTCTGATAGCCTAGGAGCTACTTGTAAATTATTGAACAGCATAGAAAATACAGATGTTTTACGAAGTGTCCTCTTCACAAAATTAGAGGGTAGTGAACATACTGTACTTGATGCAATTCATTACAGCATAATAGCTCATGGAATTGATATTACTCCTCCAATGGCAATTGCTAGATTAATGACTCCCGAAATAATTTGCGCCCCAACTGTTAGCAATTACCAATTAGTAACTACCTGTGCACTTAACTCACGAAGTAGATTAAGTCCTTTAGATATTTCAGTGCTTACAAAAATACAAGAATTTGCTAAATCTATGGTTTCTGCGTCTGCTCCTACTTTAATGAGTAGGGATAATCTCGCAGCCTTTACATTACTTGTTGGAAATGAAAACATACTCTCATGTTGTAGATTTAGCAATACTTCAGATGGATTATGTTGCTACCAACCAACTTATGAGGCAATTAAATTAAACCCTTCTGCTTTAAAGTTTTTCCCCAACTATGAGTTCCTTTCTAGTTTCATGAATTTGCTAGCTGAAAATATCAGGGCATCTGAGGATATAGAGACTCTAGAATATTTATTAAATGGAGTTATTCCTGAGCATCTACAACCATGCATTGCCAAAATGAAAGCAGATGGTACAACTCTAAATGAAGTTTCTTACCTAGGTGGAACCATAGGTACAGCTCTTACAACTCAACGTGCTCCTCTAGCTAGGTATGCTGAATTGCTTGAGTCTCAATTAGAAGAAACATGTACAAAAATAGCAACTGAAAAACTGAGAATGAGTTAATATTAAAAATTATTTTCTTGGCTCAACATGTATTATAGTGATTGAGCCAGGGAATATTTTGTTTATAGCCTCTTCAACTAAATCACATATTGCATGTGAATTTTTCACACTCATTTCACCTGAAACAATTAGTTTGAAATCTACAAATCTTTTACTGCCTTGATATTTTGTCCGCATTGACTCTATACAACAGTCATTTGGTATTGCCTCTTGGATTATAGATGTTATTGTTAATATCTCATCATTTGGTAGGGATATATCCATTAAGCCATCTACAGATGATTTTATTAACTTAGCCCCAGTATAAAAAATAAATAATGATAATAATAATGCTAAAATTGGATCTATCCAGGAAAGAGTTGGGAAAAATTTAATTATTACAAGACCAGTAACAACAACTACAGTAGTCCATATATCAGTTATAATATGTCTAGCATTTGCCTCCAAAGCAATACTTTTATATTTATTTGATGTTTTAAGTAATATCTTAGCTATTATCGCGTTAATTAATGCTGCAAAAACAGCTATTAAAATACCTGAATTTATCGATGCAAGTTCATAGCCATGTAATAATTTCTCTATAGAGTAAGCAAATATTGTCACAGCAGCTAGTACAATTAGAACACCTTCGCCTCCACTAGCAAAATATTCAGCTTTGTCATGTCCATAAGGGTGATTTTTATCTGCTGGTGCCTTTGCTACAATAATAATTGCATAAGATAAACTAGTACTGGCAACATTTACAAATGATTCCAAGGCATCAGATAAAACACTAACAGAGCCAGTATACCAGTAGGCCATAAATTTTAACAAGAGAACTATAACTGAAAAAGCTATGGAAAGCAGTGCCACCTGTTTAATTTTTTGCGTATCTTCCATGATGATACTCACACTAATTTTTAGCTATTTTTATATCGCCAAGTGGTACCTGCAGCGCCATCTTCAACAATAATACTATGTTCCTGAAACCAATCTCTAATTTCATCCGCACGAGTCCAATTTTTGTTAACCCTAGCATCATTTCTCTCCTGGATCATGGACTCTATTTTATCATCATCTAATATATTATTTTGACGATTGCAATTGAAATACGTATCTATTGGTACCTGTAGTATTCCTAAAATGGAAGCTAACTTTATTAATAAAGCTCCAAGTTCTTGGCTTTTGGAGTCATCTTCATGCACTTTGTATAAATTTATTTTTTTAGCTATATCAAATAATACGGCCAATGCTTTAGGAGTATTAAAATCATCATCCATAGCATCTACAAACCTACTCTCAAGCTCCAAAGATTCTGATGTTATTGTAATCTCTGCGGTTAAATTTATATTACGTAATGCTATGTAAAAACGTTCTAATGATACTGTTGCTTGTTGAAGACTATCAGGACAATATTCCAATGGGCTACGATAATGTCCTGAATTAATAAAATATTTTAAAGTCTCTGGGTGATAGTCCTTTAAAACATCTCGAATTGTTGCAAAATTACCTAACGATTTAGACATCTTTTCCGCATTAACTTGCATAAATCCAACATGCATCCAATATTTAGCAAACTTCTTACCAGAGAAAGCCTCAGATTGAGCACATTCATTTTCATGATGTGGAAAAATCAAATCATAACCACCGCCATGAATATCAAATGTTTGCCCTAAAATTGACATTGACATTGCGGAGCACTCAAGGTGCCATCCAGGCCGACCTGAACCCCATGGTGACTCCCATGATGGCTCATTAGGTTTTGCACTTTTCCATAAAACAAAATCCAATGGGTCATTTTTATTATCATTTACGCTAATACGAGCACCAGTTTTTAAATCATCTAACTTCCTATATGCTACCAGTTGACCATAATTTTCTTTTTTATGAACGGAATAGTACACATCACCATTATCTGCAGCATAAGCATAACCTTTATCAATCAAACCAGTTATTAGTTCAATCATCTCTTTCATATACTGTGTTGCTCTAGGCTCATGGTCAGGTCTAGTTAAACCTAAGACATCCATATCTTCATGCATAGCATCGATATACTTAACAGCAAGGGCTGTTGATGAAATTCCTTGCTCATTGGCACGTTTTATAATTTTATCATCAATATCAGTAATATTTCGGACATAATTCACTGAATATCCCCGATAACGAAGGTACTTAACAATCGTATCAAAGGCAATAAATGTCCTAGCATGACCAATGTGACATAAATCATACACGGTTATTCCACAGGTATATAATCCAATTTCATTAGCTACTAATGGGGTAAATTCTTCTTTTTTTCTTGTAACAGTATTATATATTTTCACATTTATAATCCAATTAATTTTAATGCTGCTGCAAAACGTTTTTTCAGTTCTTCTTGACCTAAAAATGTAAATATTTGTTCAAGTTTAGGACCATGTTGATACCCAGTTAACGCTACACGTACTGGCATAAATAATTTTTTACCTTTAACTCCTAGCTGCTCTTTCATTCCATCTATAAAATCTTTATAGCTCAAACCAGCTGATTTGACTGCAATTTCAAAAAATGACATTCCTGCCTCTTGTACAACTACAAGCTCATTATCTGTAATAATAAAATCACCCTCATATAGTGAATCTACCCAAGTATTCACATCATTAACATATAGTATATTTGGTTGTATCATAGATGCGAATTCAGAAATTCTTGTGTAACCACTATCTAGCTTAGGCAACAATAATTCTTTGAACTCATCTGTAGTTAAGGAAAGAATGTATTCTTTTTGCCAGTGTAGTAAATGACTTTTATCATGTCTTGCCGGCGAACGACTAATACTAGTTAAATCAAATTGCTCAGCCAACTCATCCATTGACATTAGAGTATTTGGATAGCTAGTGTGACCTAATCTTGCTAAATAATTTATTACAGCCTCAGGCATATAACCTTGTTCACGCAAAGAAATAATGGTTTCACTACCATTTCTTTTTGACAATGGGGAACGATCTTCACCAATAATCAATGGAAAGTGCCCATATTTAGGAGCAAGTAGATTTAATTTTTTTAAAATTAAAATTTGTCTAGGGGTATTAGTAAGATGATCTTCTCCACGCAATGCATGCGTCATGGACATATCAGCATCGTCAACAGCATTACAAAACATGAATGCAGCGCTGCCATCAGCCCGCCTTACAATAAAGTCACCAATATCATGTCCACAAAACTTTTGTGGTCCTTTTATTAAATCTTCAAATTCTATGATTTCATCATTACCTACAATAAATCTTAAGGTTGGTTTTAAGCCTTGAGCAATTTTTTTATCAATTTCATCTTTTGATAAACTTTTACAGGTGCCAGAATATCTAGGAGGTTTACCAGATGCTAATTGAGCCCGCCTTGAAAGAGCTAGCTGCTCTGGTGAACAAAAACATGGGTATGCGTCACCGTTAGATTCAAGATCAGAAAAATATTTATCGTATAAACTAGAGCGCTCAGACTGTCTATAAATATCAGTCCACTCCATACCTAACCAAATTAAGTCGTCTTTCAAGGCATCGATATATTCATCTTTAGACCGAGATAAATCTGTATCTTCAACTCTTAGTACAAACTCACCAGTTTGTTTTCTTGCTAATAAATAGTTAAATAATGCGGTCCTGATATTGCCATAGTGTAATAAACCTGTAGGACTAGGAGCAAATCTTGCTTTCATAGAATAAAACCCTGGAATTTAAATAAAATATTACGTAAAATCATGTTACCTTAAGATGATTCAAGTAGCAAACACAGGGAAAATACTATACCTGTAATAGTTGTTATAAACACTTAATATTCATGTTAGAATTAGTCTAACTAAGTATATTAGAATTAGGAGCATAAGATGCCAAAGACTATCGAAATGAAAACATCATTTGGCGATATTATTATAGAGCTAGACATGGAAAACACCCCAATTACAGCAAATAATTTTTTAGATTATATAAACTCTGGTTTCTATAATGAAACTATCTTTCATAGAGTTATCCCAGGATTTGTTGTTCAAGGTGGTGGCATGTTAGAAGACATGTCTGAAAAACAGACAAATGATTCTATCAAAAATGAAGCTAACAAATCTGGTCTTAATATTAAAGGCTCTCTTTCAATGGCTAGAACCCCAGATCCTGACTCAGCATCATCACAATTTTTCATCAACTTGACTGATAACAATTTTTTAAACCATACATCGGAAACACAAGATGGCTGGGGATATTGTGTATTTGCAAAAGTAGTAGAAGGATTAGACATCATAGAAAAAATTGGTAAAGTTAAAACCACATTCCGCCAAGGTCACTCAGATGTACCTATCGATCCAGTTTCTATACTTTCTGTTAAAGTACAGGAACCTGAACATCAGGAATAGGATAAACTAAAGCACATGTATCACTGTTTCATCTCTGATTTACATTTATACCAGAATAGCGACAGTGATACTTTGTTCAACAAATTTATCAATGACTATAAAGACAAACTTTTAAGTTTATATATTCTTGGAGATTTTTTTGAATATTGGATTGGTGATGATACCGCATCAGAGTATCATCAGAATGTTGCAGATAAAATAAATCATTTAAAACAATTTATTCCACACATTTATTTTATGCATGGCAATAGAGACTTTCTTATTGGCAACTACTTCTTAAATACAGCTAATCTTTCTCTGCTTCCAGATCCGTTTGTCTTAAATATTAATAACTCACAATTTTTACTAAGCCATGGAGATTCTTTATGCACTTTTGATAAAAATTATCAATTATTTAGAAAGGTCGCACGCAACAAAGTGATTAAAAATTTATTTTTATCATTACCAAAATCCTTTCGTTACAAAGTTGCCACAGAGCTACGCAAAGAAAAAGAAAAACCTATACAAACAAATAACAATATATTTGATGTGAATGACAACTTCGCAAAAAAAATGTTATCTGACTATAAATGTACTACTCTAATCCATGGACATACTCATAAGCCCAAAACACATGAATATGAAGGCAAAACTAAAAGAATAGTTCTGGGAGATTGGCACCAGAGTGCTGAAATACTGCTTATTGATTCAAATGCCTCATCTAAGCTAATTAAATACTACTAATAAACTAAACCATGAAAATATAATGTCATCTATTTTGTGTAAAAGTTTTGCTATTCTTAAATCTTATGAATTTTTATATTTAAGGTTAAGTATTCAGAGATATCAATTTCTTAGCAGTATACTTCTCATAACCTTACAATCAAGCTATACCTCTTCTTGAACCAATTTCCAAAAATTTTCTATGCGCTCGTTAGCTAGATTTATATAAGTTTCACAAAGTTCAGGTTCAACACAATAGCTTTGAAATAAAGACCATATTGCCACATATACTCTAGCCTGCAAACAAAGGTTTGAAAAATCTTCAAATTCTTCATTTCGAGCATTTGGTTTATACAATTCAAAGAGCTTTCGCTGCTCTTTCATATTGAGATTGTCTATTACTGCAATTAACGCAATATCAATATATGGCTCGCCCCAGCCAGCATACTCCCAGTCGATAAATTTTATTTTTTTTCCACTCAAGAGCATATTACCAGAAAACAAATCATAGTGTGTTGCAACAGAAAATTTAGATTTAACTCTTTTAGATTCTAAATTTTCAGACCAATTATATGCTTTGATATAAGCCTCTGGTATTTCAAATTGTTGACTTTTAAGCTGTTGAATTAAATGTTGTATACGATGAAAAAGTGCATGTTTATCTTCAAAAGGCTGTTGGAATTTTTGATATTGCTTTATCTGTTCAACAACTTTTTTCATAATTAAAGGTTTCTTTATATCTCGTGATGTTAGTACATCTCCATTTATAAATTCAGATATCATAACCCCTTGTTTAGGAGCTGCATATAAAATATTAGGAGCAATGCCTAAGAAGTTTGCATATCTTATAAATTGTAATTCTAACTCTCGATCAATGAATAATTCTTCTGGATTTAAACGACCAATACGCACAACTAGTGATAATTTCTGCCACTGTACTTTATAGGTTAAATTAGTAAGGCCGCCGCTTAGAATTGAAACATTCTTAATATCAATGGAATTGCCAAGTGTTTGTTCAATTAGCAGATGTACTTTTTGCTCATTTGCTAGGGCGGTATTTGTTAGCACAAGCATTACAATAAACAAAAAAATATTTTTTAAATATTTAAGCATATACGACTTTAAGGTTATTTGTATTTCAAAAAATAGTAAATAGTATTGAAAGATTAGCATAAATATTCCGATGTTGCATATTCAGTTTAAAGCTAAAAAGTCTTGGTTATATAAATAGTGGTAATCACCCGAAATATAGCATCTAAACTATTTAGGTATTATTGTCCGAGCAAAGTCACAAGAAAAAAACATTAGCAACTGTCACGACAAATAGTATTGGAGCAATTCCAACGTCACTATACATTAATTATTTTAATTTCTCGAGTACATACTTACAAGTACATGCAATTTTAATATTTATTATGCTTAATAGTGTGCTTATATGCATAAATAATTTTGAATGCTAATATTTCATATCTGGACATCAATTTTGGACAAAACTCATTATAGATTTATATTATTATAATAGTTATATTTTATCATCTCAAATCATTTAGATATTCTGCATTTGGTTCCTGACAAATAATATAAATTCCAGATGCAGGCAAATCTGTATTGTTTATCATTACTTCTGGATATAGTAATAAATATCCAGATTGTTCAATAGTAAGTGGCTTATTATCTATCGTACCTATTTTTTGACATTCATTAACCAACATCATATTCGAAACACCTGAATCATATGCAACATATGTTCTGCATATTATCTTTATGATAAGTGACAACAAGTATTAATTGCTTAGTCTTTACTTGAGTGTTTTTAATATTATCAAGAATTTCACTAATTATGTTTATACCTAGATCTATGTCATTTGCATTCATGCCATAACTACCTAGTTCAACAGTTAGACCAATTTTATTTTTCAAGCCCATATAAGAGCTCCTCGTCGTAGCTTTTCCTTTTATTGGATTAAATAATATTCGTAAATTTACATTTAATTCAACAGCATATGTATAACAATGTTTTCTATCAGGCATTATGAACATTGGTGTTAATGTCGACCCAACTGTTTGATGCAAGTCAACACTGACATCGCATATAAATCTAATACTTTCCTGATGGTAATAGCACGTACCTCTTCTTAACTAATACTATGCTCTGCTCCATAACTTCTATTTAAATCATTCTCAATGAATCGTATGCCATTTAGATAGGATTTTTTGTTACTAAGTATAAGATATATTTCATCACTAAGTTCATTTCATCATTAAAAAGCATCTGAATAAATGTTATAAACACACCTAAACCTGAAATTTCGTTGCCATGAGTTATTGCAATAAAGGCATATTTTTTTGTATCAATAAAAGGTTCAGGTCTAAGGCTGTAGATATCTGGCTCTATCTCAACAACAGCTAACTTACTGTTACTCATCAACAGCTTCATACCATTATAAAATTCGTCTAAATATTGCATGATTCCTATCAATTTATCCTATTCATTAATAGTTGCAATTTCATGCAACATATTTAATTCAGCAGTACTAAACCCTGCCTCAAGGCGTGCATCATCATAAATTGGCTCACGTATGAAATTCTTGGCATATTTGTTTAGTAAATTTTTAAAGTAAGAAATTGGTTCAAAACCATTCTCTTTGCAACAATAATTATACCAACGATTACCAATTTTAACATGACCAATTTCTTCAATAAAGATAGTATCTAATATTGCCACTGCTTTATCATCTTTAATAGTTTTGAATTTTTCTATAATTCCAGGTGTTACATCAAGCCCCCTTGCTTCTAAAAGTCTAGGAACCAGAGCCATTCTAATAGTTACAGAATGTGCAGTTTTTTGTGCCATTTCCCATAATCCATTATGTGCAACAAAGTCACCATATTTATAATTAGACGTATTAAGATAATCAGACAACATACAGAAATGTTTAGCTTCTTCTATCATTACCTGGCACCAATCTAAATAAAATTGTTCTGGCATCATATCAAATCTATATATTGCATCTGCAGCCAAATGAATAGCATTAAACTCTATGTGTGCTACAGCATGAATCAAGGCACACCGTCCAATAAGAGAATTTATCTTCCTCTTTACTACCTTATTCAAACTAACTAACTCTGGCTTATCTTCTCTATCAAAATCGATATAACCAGAAGCAGGAACGCGAGAAAAATCAAGCTCTCCTCGTGTTTTAAGATCTTTCACATGAGCAATCACTTTTAGTTTTTCTGAGGTTAACTTCGTGAAAAGTACTTTACCTGTCAATTCTTGAAGGTTATTACAATCTTCTAACTTGCTGCATTTTTCCATTATTATCAAACTCAATTTCAAATGTTCCTTGAATACCCTCTTTAGTCACAAACGATCTTAAAATTGAGGCTGGAAACTGTATGTGAACTCCATTTATGTCTGGGGCAAGAATATTTTTAGCAACCCCTGAGTAATACTTTAAAATTTCTTTCTCAGGGATATTTATAGTAACGACTGTTTTAGGCATTTTTCAAACTCTTCGCAATTATTTCACCAATGTCTGTTGATAGTTTATGCTTAGATAAATTTCGTAAATGAATAACTATTTGTTCTTGTCTAGACTTATTATATTTTTCATACCTTGTAAATGGTTGTAGCATTCTTGCGGCCACTTGGGGGTTCATTTTATCCAGCTCAATAACCGTCTCTTCTAAAAATTGATATGGTTTAGCATCATCGCGATGAAACTGCCCATGATTAGCAGAACAAAATCCTCCGATTAGTGAATACACCATATTAGGGTTAGAAATATCAAATCTTTCACTATTTTTTATCTCCAGCACTCGTTCAAAGGCACTATTTAGCTCAGAACAAGACTCTAATACAAGCCATTTATTAACTACTAACGGCTCATGCGCCCATCTAAGATAAAACTCTTCAAGTAGTGTCTTGCGTTGCTCGCAAGCAACATTATTTATCGCAACTAGCGCACCAAATTGATCTGTCATATTATCAGCTTTAGCATATTGAGAAAGTGCTAACTCTATGTAATCAGTATCTCCAGTACAAACAAGGAATGAAAGAGCTGTATTTTTCAAGCACCTTTGTTCAGCATCTACATCATTATATGAATATCTTGTAATTGCAGAATCAACACCTTCATAAATACTATGTAGGGCATCCTTATGTTTGCAAGCTATAGTATTTAAGAAGCTGTGTCGTAGCTGCATTAGTAAACTTGGGTCTATTTCATTGCAACGGTTAATAAGATCATCCATTGAAGGAATTGACAATAATTGTGATTTCAACGACGTATGTATAGATGTATTTTCTAATATTTTTGCAATACCTATGTGTAACTCATTATTTTCAAATATTACTTTTGCATCCTGTGGAGTAGCTAGTGCTCTTTGCATTATATTAGCATACAACGATTGTCCAGCATCCCAACGGTTAAAGTCATCACTATCATGTTCTAGCAAATGCAATAACTCTGAATCAGAGTAATCATAATTCACTATTACTGGAGCAGAAAAATTACGTAATAAAGAAGGTACTGGCTTTACAGCAATGTTCTCTATTTTTATTACTTCTGTCGCTGATTTTATATTATACATTTGCGTCTCAGTAATATCACTCCCCTCACTATTAAGCAAACCAAAAGCAAATGGTATATGCATAGGTTGTTTTACATGCATATCAGGTGTACTTGGTATTATCTGTTCAATATTAAAAGTATATTCTTTTGAATTAGCATCATACTTTGTTGTAATATTTATAACTGGAGTCCCAGCCTGAGAATACCAAAGTTTGAATTGCCCTAAATCAATACCACTTACTTCTTGCATAACAGTTACAAAATCATCTGTTGTTACAGCCATACCATCAAAACGCGCAAAATATTCATTGCAAGCCTTTTTGAATACTTTAGGTCCTAATAGAGTAGCCATCATTCTAATTACTTCTGAGCCTTTCTCATAAACAGTCATCGTGTAAAAATTATTAATTTCCACAAATGATGAAGGCCGTATAGGATGTGCCATAGGACCGCTATCTTCAGCAAATTGTCTAGACCTCAAAAGTTTCACTTGTTCAATTCTAGTAACTGGTGAGCCAGTAATATTCTCAACAAATTGCTGTTCTCGATAAACAGTAAAACCTTCTTTTAAACTTAATTGGAACCAATCTCTACAGGTAACTCTATTTCCAGACCAATTATGAAAATATTCATGGCCAATAACTCTATCTATATGTGCATAATCTTTATCAGTTGCTATCTGTGGATCTGCTAGCACATATTTTGAATTAAAAATATTTAGTCCTTTATTTTCCATAGCTCCCATATTAAAGTCATTTACTGCAACCACCATATAAATATCAAGATCGTACTCTCGATCATACTTATCTTCATCCCAAACCATTGATTTTTTCAATGCAGCTAATGCATGTGCAGTTTTTGTTAAGTTTTCACGTTCAACGAAAATCTTTAATGTAACCAATCTATTTGATACAGTTAAAAAGTTATCTTCAACTGAAACTAAATCACCTGCAACCATTGCAAATAAATAGCTTGGCTTTTTGTGTGGATCAACCCATGTTGCATAATGCAAATTATTATCTAAAAGCCCTTTATCAACCAAATTACCATTCGATAATAATACTGGATATTTCTCTCGACAAGCTATAATTTTAGTCGTAAAACTACTCATGACATCCGGTCTATCTAGATAATAAGTGATTTTACGAAATCCCTCTGCTTCACACTGAGTGCAATACATACTTTTGGATGCATACAACCCCATTAACGATGTGTTTTCTTTAGGCTTAATGTGAGTTACAATTTCAAGCTCAAAATCATTGTCTAAACCATTAATTTCAAGAGTTGCTGTATTTTTAGTATACTGACTATACTCATTACCATTTACTTTTAAACTTACTAACTCTAATTCTTCACCATGAAGGGTTAAAACATTTGTCGATGTTAATGCACTCCACGTTGAAGTATTTGTTACTTTAGTAAAATTATCATTGATACTTACTTCAAGATTTATATTCTTAACCTCATGACTTGGCTCCTTATAATCCTTTAAGTAAATAGTTTCTAAATTATTCTTGCTCATTCCAAATCACCTTTAAACAGTTAAGTAACTTGTATTCTAATTCATTATCAGCTTCATCTCAATGTTATGCTAGAATGCGCCAAAAGAAATTATTAAATTGTAGGAAGTTTGATGACAGAACATACCCCGATGATGCAGCAATACTTAAGAATTAAGGAAAATTACAAGGAGTATTTCCTTTTCTATCGAATGGGTGATTTCTATGAGTTATTTTATGACGATGCTAGAGAGGTATCTAAGCTACTATCAATAACCTTAACCGCTCGCGGCAAGTCAGCTGGAGAACCAATCCCAATGGCTGGTGTGCCATTCCATTCAGCTGATGGCTATCTTGCAAAATTATTAAAACATGGCAAAGGCATAGCTATATGTGAGCAAATTGGGGATCCAGCCACATCCAAAGGACCTGTAGATCGAGATGTTGTTAGAATATTAACTCCCGGAACCGTAACTGATGAGATTTTCCTTGAAGAATCTAGCAGTAATTATGTAATGGCAATAGTTAAAGACTCTGATGGTTATGCCCTATCTTTACTAGAAGTAAGCCAGGGTGAGCTATATACGAGTTACGGCAAAAAATCTGATTTTGTGTTTGATGAACTAGCAAGATTCACTCCACAAGAAATTGTTATAACTGATATTGAAATTCTACAAAATCTCGAACTTAACAGCAATAATGTTATTACTCTTGATCCCATTAAATTTGGGAAAAATTTATGCCTCAATGTTTTTGACGCACACTTTTCAGATATCAAATCTAAAAACCTTACCAAAGCACATAAGTTAGCATGTGCCTTAGTATTAAAATATACCAAAGATATGCAATTTAATGATCTGGGGCATATAAAAGATATAACCATTCTAAATGATAAACAATATCTTGGAATTGATAGCTACTCTCGCATTAACTTAGAATTACTTAAAAATATGCAAGGTGGTAATTCTAATACTCTTTTCACAGTATTAAATAGTTGCAAGACCCCAATGGGTAGCAGATTGTTAGCAAAATTTATAAACCAGCCATACAGAGATAAAGCTAGGATCACAGCCCATCATAAAGCTATTGAAGAGCTGATTACTACTGGAACTAATTCTCTCATTGCTAAAGACATGCAAGGATTTGGTGATCTTGAGCGTATATTAACTCGTATTGCTATAGGTAGCGCTAGACCAGGTGATCTTCTTGGTCTAAAGAAAGCATTGCAAAAATTACCTCAAATTAAAAGTCATCTCAAAAACCTATCCAGCGATAAATTATGTAGCTTAACTGATGATATCAAACCTTTTTCTAAATTATTAAAACTTCTTCAAAATGCTATTGTCGAATCGCCACCTTTGACCATACGTGATGGTGGCGTAATAAAAGATGGCTATAATAGTGAACTTGATGCGCTGCATAATATAAATGAAGATGGCAATAACTTCCTCTTAAAATTAGAAAAACAAGAAAAAGAACGCACAGGATTATCCTCATTGAAAGTTGCATATAATAGAGTTCATGGTTATTATATTGAAATCAGTCGTGGCCAAAGCAAAACTGTTCCTACAAATTATCATAGACGTCAAACGTTGAAGAATACTGAAAGATTTATTGTTCCAGAGCTGAAAAGCTATGAAGATAAAATATTAAGAGCTCAAGACGAAGCTCTAGCCCTTGAGAAAAAACTATATAATAATCTAATAGTTCAATTACAAAACTTCACTAGTGAACTAACCATCACAGCCAAAGCTATTTCTTACTTAGATGTATTAACAAATTTATCAATCAAATCCCAAGAACATTCCTGGGTTAAACCCAAAATAGTTAAAGGATTATTACTGAAAATAGATAAAGGCCGTCATCCTGTACTTGACGTTTGTATCGATCAACAGTTCATTGCCAATAATATTAACATCAATGATTCTAGACAGATGCATATAATTACCGGTCCTAATATGGGAGGTAAGTCTACATTTATGCGTCAATGTGCACTAATAGTTATTATGGCATATATTGGTTGCTATGTGCCTGCAGAAGCTGCCACTATTGGAGATATAGATAAAATATTTACTAGGATTGGTGCTAGTGATGATCTAGCTGGTGGACGCTCAACTTTCATGGTTGAAATGGTCGAAGCTGCAAATATAATCAATAATGCAACCCCTTCAAGCTTAGTTCTTTTAGATGAAATTGGTCGTGGAACAAGTACTTTTGATGGACTATCTCTTGCCTGGGCTATATCACAACATTTAATAGAAAATAATAAATCAATGACTTTATTTGCAACTCATTATTTTGAACTTGCTTCATTGCCAGAACTATATCCCAATATAGTAAATATTCATGTAACAGCAATGGAAAAAAATGATGAGATTGTATTTTTATATCAAATAAAAGATGGAGCAGCTCAACGTAGCTTCGGTATCCAAGTAGCAAAAATGGCAGGATTACCAACCACTTTAATCAATAATGCCAAAAAGAAATTAATCAGTTTAAGTGAAGAGCCTTCTCAAGGGCCACCACCTAAACAAGATAACCCTGAGCCTAAAATAACTCAGGCACAAACATTTCTTGAATCTTTAGATATAGACAATCTAACACCACGTCAAGCACATACCATGTTATATAAATTAAAGCATTTGAATGAAGAAGAGTTTGCAATCTAATATGTTTTATTAAGTTTCAGATTTCCGTTATAAAATTCAATGTTTATAAAATATTGGTCTTGGTGTCTACCAATATAATTTTGATTAACCATGCTTGCTATTGTGGTATTAACTCTATGATTAAGTTCACGACTAGAGCTTGAAATAGTTCTTAGTTGTGGGAGAGGCATATTATCACCATCTAAGCTTAAATCGTAACTTTTCAAATCTAATGTCATAGCAGTTTTAATATCTTGTTCCAAAATATTTACAATTGCATTTTTGGGAACACGCCCCTTAATTGTTATATGTTGGTTTTGTATCTTAGCTACAACATTATATTTATCTAAATCACTACTGAGTGATGCCTCATGAATATTGATTATAGCATCATTGTTTATTCTATAATCACGACCAAAGATAACATCATTAACAACATAGGTTTTTAATTTTTCAATTGATAGAGCCAATATTCCTTGCTTATATTTTTCTTGTCCTATCAACAGTTTATCAAAATAAATATCAAAATTACCTTGTATAAAATCTTCTACTTTCATATGTGATAATAACTGTAAACCATCTATCTGTATATTAGGAGTAGTGTTGTTAGTAATTATAATACTAGGTGACTTTAAACTATGCTCCCATTGTCTATCAGAAAACACACTATTACCATTAAGTTCTCGTGCACAAATAGCTGTTTGTGCGTTGTGCCAACAAGGCTTCTCCATATTCCAAGAAATTAAAATATCATCATCAATTTTTTTTATTATCCCTGATACTTTTTGCAAAATCAGCCCATTAGTATTGTACTTGTCTTGCTCTTTAGTCTCCCAAACAGTAGTGGTTGTTAAATTCCAATGCAGATATGTAGTAGCGATAATATTTAAATCATTAACAGTGCCTGTGGTGCGCATCTTAGCAATATTTTTGACCCAATTGCCTTTAAATAAAAATTCTTTAGGTCCATGTAACCACTGATGGGTAAGATACACTCCAATACCTGTACCATTTATCGTTACACCATTTAATTTAGCATTGATATTAGTAACTATCCGACCTTGTGGTAACCAGTTTGCAAAGGAATCAACAGCCTTAGTGAAGTAAATAAAAGGCAACATATAAAGTATCCCCAGTACTAGGGACATTAGAAGCAGTGTTGTAATTGTATATAGTTTCAACGGGCGCAAAGTCGATCACTCTAAAAATACTTTATATTTTCATTTTAGATTAATGACTTAGATACGCCATATCAGACATACCTCTTATTATATGTAAAGGCCCTAATGGTGGAATTGCTAAATTATTCCACTAAGTTTATTTCTAACTGCGGGAACTGTATTAGCTACTGCAGATACTTTAGCAATAGTACTCTGTGCTTCAGCCAAAAGCCTTCTTAATTCAACAGTCTCTGCTTCTGCTTCTACTCTTCTAACTGTTTCTGCTTCAATCACAGCTTGTGCACGAAGTAACTCTTCTGCTAATTTAGCTTTATTTACTTTTAGCTCTTCTTCTAATCTTGCTGTTAGCTCAGCAACATTTTTTCTCAGAGCAATATTATCTTCCCTTGATTGTCTAAACTCTTTTCCCAGCTCCTTGAGACTTGCTTCTACGCTCTTATAACGTTTTGTCTCCTCATTAATTGATAATTCTAAATCAGATTTTTCTGAAATCAATTTAACTTTTTCTTTATTTAATACTTCTAAGCTGGCTCTTGAAACCTCTTCTGCTGATTCTAATTTAACAATGACATCATCTCGTAAATGATCTAACTCTACGGTTAAATAAGATACTTGCATTGAGGATTTTCCATATTTAACTTCCGCCGCTTGGACTCGTTTTTCTGCATCTTCAATTCTTATTTTTGCATCTCTATCAATTGAATCACATTGCTCTCGTGCTTCCTTTCGTACCAAATCACACTCTTCTCCTGATGTGAGGATCTGTCTAGCAAGTGCTTCATTTCTAGTTGTAGCAATTGCTATTTGCTGTTCTAACGCTCTGGAAAAATCCTCTTTTTCTCTTAATAAAAGAACTATTTGCTCATGCTGAGGAGCAAGATATATACCTATAATTCCATCTATAAAAGCTGTTCTATCATCTACATCTACATCACCGTCTCTAGCATCCAAGTAAAATGCTTCTATTTTTTTACGAATAGATTCCTTGATAATATCAAGCTCTGTAGCTGCCATGGCGAATGATCCTCTAGATTAATTATTATTTGTATGTACACTTTATTAATTATTATTTGTATGTACACTTTATTAGTTATTATTAATGAATAATTGATATATCATTTGTGATGAAGTTTAGCAGATCCGCCTATAAAATATCAAGGGTTAGCAATGTTTGCAAGGGAAAAAGAAGCATCTGGGCCAACAATTTGGCCCATGAATTTTAATATTTAGATTTTAGATTGCAGCATATACACCAAGGCCAAATTGATAACCATTACGCATACGTGCTGTAAGCGCATCAAAAGATCTACCATGATAAACTTCAGCAGCACCAGTCATATTATTATAACCACCCCATTTTTTCCAAACAGCTGATACCTTAACCCCAGCATTATCAGAAAATTGATATTTAGCCCCAGCACCTAGTCTTAAAATATTTTTATTTTTTTGTGATATCTGACTTTTCCTTGTATCAGCACCTGTACCATCAGGAAGAGTAGTTAAAGATAATCCTGCATTAATATTTTCAATAGAAACACCAACCACACCAAAGACAGTGATTTCTTCATGGCCAGGAATTTTAATTTGTGGTACAAGATCAAAATTAACCGCTTGCTGACTAATACTAAAATGATTGTTTGAATCGGCTTGATCTGCTGTAACTACGGCTCCAACTACATTAGCTCCGCCTACGGCAAGACTCATAGTATTAGTTTTTTTCTGTGACGCTTCATAACCTAACTCTAAGGCTAAATAATCATGTACTTGAACCCCAAAATAGACATGCCCTTGTTTTGCACTTTTCGGAATATGGCCTTTACCATAAGTATCTTCAAATCCCCATTTAGCAGATTGAATATCAACACCAAGGTATGGCTGAAATTTTAATCCATAATCATTAGCATTTGCCAATCCAGCTACAGAACTAAGAAGCAGAGCAAGCTTCAAGGAATTCTTTAAATACATAATATAAAACCTCTTTTATTAAATAAAATTGTTCGCCCTACAGTGTAGCATAACAACTAAAATTTTCAGAAATTATCCTACAACGAATTAAGCCAAGGTGTGTTATATTTAAAACCTATTTCAGGTTAAGGGAAAAAAATGCAACTAATAATCTGGTTTTTTGTTTTTATAAATTTTATTGGCTTGTTATTTTATTTCAAATGTAAACGTGAGCTTTTCTTTACACTCACTGTCGTATTTTCACTCCTATCATACTCTCTCAATATCACAGGGGGATTCATTACCACAGTTACACTCATATTACTTAGTGGCATAGGTCTCATTATCACTCAAAACAGCTGGCGTCGGGACTTGATAACCAAAATCATCATGGAACAAATGAAAAAATTAATGCCAAAAATATCTGAAACAGAACAAGTTGCCCTAAAAGCTGGTACAACCTGGTGGGATAAAGATTTATTCTCTGGCTCTCCTAACTGGGAGTCTCTGCTAAAATTCCCCAAACCTGAATTAACTGCAAGAGAACAAAGTTTTCTTGATCATGAAGTACAAACTCTTTGTGAAATGATTGATAATTTTGAACAAAGTGAAAAACTTAACGACCTGCCAGAAAATATGTGGATATATCTCAAACAAAACAAATTTTTTGGGCTTATAATTCCGAAAGAATTCAATGGTCTAGGCTTCTCTGCACTTGCTCACTCTAAAATTCTGTCAAAAATAGCTGGCCGTAGTTTCAGTGTTGCCAGTACCGTAGCCGTACCTAATTCTTTAGGTCCTGCTGAGTTGTTAATTCACTATGGAACTGATGCACAAAAAAGCTATTACTTACCAAAGCTTGCTGTAGGTGACGAAATTCCCTGCTTTGCCCTTACATCACCTGAATCTGGCTCAGATGCTACTTCAATAACTGATTACGGCATTATCAAAAAACAAATGCATAAGGGGCGGGAGATTATTGGCATTGAACTAAGTTGGGAAAAAAGATATATCACCTTAGCCCCTATTGCAACAGTCCTTGGCCTTGCATTTAGACTCTATGATCCTGAGGGTCTCATTGGCGACATCGAAGATATCGGTATAACGTGTGCACTTATTCCAACTAATCATAGTAGGATACAAATTGGTAAACGCCACAAACCACTTACTGCAGTGTTCCAAAATGGCCCAACATCAGGTGAAAATGTTTTCATTCCAATAGACTGGATTATTGGCGGCAAAAATATGGCAGGTTGTGGATGGCAAATGTTAGTTGAGTGCCTATCTTGTGGTAGAGCAATATCTCTACCATCATCTGCTACTGGAGCTATCAAAGCTCTATCTGTTACTAGCGGAGCATATGCAAAAATTAGAAAACAATTTAAACAACCTTTAGCCAAATTTGAAGGTATTCAAGCTGTACTTGCTCAAACTGTTGGTGCTGCCTATTTATCTGAGGCTGCATCGTTATTAACCGCAGCAGCTATTGATGCCGGACACAAACCTAGTGTCTTAGGAGCGATACTAAAATATCAATTAACCGAGCGAGGCAGAGTTTGTGCATTAAACGCTATGGACATTCATGGCGGAAAAGCTATTATGATGGGAAAGAAAAATTATATTGCAGATCATTATATTAACACCCCCGTCGCAATTACTGTTGAAGGTGCTAATATTTTAACCAGAAATATGATCATCTATGGCCAAGGTGCCCTACGATGCCATCCTTACATATTAACTATAACCGAATTACTAGATGGCCCCATAGATGATCTATCAATTGCAAAATTTGATACAGTTATGTTGAAATACATTTCAAGTATCATCAAAAATAGTTTTACAGCATTCTGGTGTGCACTATCATGTTCACATTTTTTATCCATGAAAAAAGGTTTATATAAAAGCAAAAACATCCGCAATATAGAATGGGCTTCAGCAGCATTTAGTGTTTTAAGTGATGCATGCCTTATGATTTACACAAGCAAACTAAAACATAAAGAGATGATCTCAGCTAGACTTGCTGATTGCTTGTCCACTTTATATTTAGCTTCTTGTTGTGTTAAACGATTACATGATAGCGAACATGCTAATGAAGAAAAAGTCTTAGCATCATGGTGCATAGAATCATTGCTTAATGAATTTTGGCAATCAGTCGCACAAATCATCGACAATCTACCCAATCTATTTTTAAAATTTAAACTACGAGCTTTGCTAATGCCTTTTGGCATACCAATAAAAGCCCCTACCGATAAAACTACTAAATATTTAGCCCAAGTAATATCTGAAAACTCTTATATCAGATCTCTAGTTGCTAAAGATGTAGATTTGAAAAGTCATCCGCTTGTAGACCTAGAGGAAGCTTTTCTTCTAACCATAAAAACCGACGACCTAGAAAGAAAACTCGACTATGGTTTACGTTCGCAAACTCCTGTTGCCACCTACGAATGTTGGGTAGATAATAATTTGGCAGCAAGTAATATAACCTTAGAAGAAGCTAATGCTTTGAAAGACTCTTATCATGCAAGAATGAAGGTTATTAATGTTGATTAAAATGGTTATTTAACTACGATACACTACAAATTGAGCTAGACTATAAGTTAGTCAAACGAACATTTTGGGTATTCTATGTGGAAATATCAACATAAGGCTTTCTCGCTTATAGAGCTGCTTATAACTATTGCGATAATAGGAATCTTGGCAGGCATAGCTCTACCCAGCTACAGTGATTATATTAACAAAGCAGAAGTAACTTCAGGTCTCACCCCCTTAGTCAGAATCAAAACTAAAGTGGTTGAGTATTATAATGAAGCAGGCTCATTCCCCTCAAATTTAGAAAGCATTGGGCTAACTGGTGATGAAATAGAGTCAGAGGGTATATTAGAGCGCTATGAGATGAGAAATGACGGTGTTGTTTCCTTTATATTTGAAGAAAGTGGCAAGAGCTCTTTTAATTTAAATATAGATTATATCCCAGAAGATAAAGGCGGCATGATAACCTGGCAGTGCACATCTACTGGCCATATACAATATGCTCCGCACAACTGTAGATCTTCTGCCTCTGGAGGCGAATAATAATCACAATCATGTCATGCCTACTAGTTATTGACTACCTCCATTTAGTTTGAAATCAAACAAGTGATGTTCATATAAGATTTATTATGCCAATAACCTTTTTTTTATATAGCTAAAAGAAAAATTTTGTTAGAATGTCCGGTAAAACTACCACATCGGATATTGTACCTATGGAAATCAATAATCAAGAGCTAATCAATACAGCATTGAGTGTTATAGAAATTGAATCTGCGTCAGTTAGAAAACTTGCAGATCGGATCGATGATAATTTTATCAAAGCCTGTAGATTATTAATTTGTTCAAAAAAGAGCGTTGTTATAACGGGTGTTGGCAAATCAGCCCATATTGGCAAAAAAATAGCTGCGACCATGACCAGTACCGGCACTCCTGCAATATTTATGCATGCTGTTGAAGCATTACATGGAGATTTAGGCATAACTCCAGCAGGATCAGCAGTTATTGCTATCTCTTATTCTGGAGAAACTGAAGAAATATTGAAACTTATTCCTACATTTAAACGATTTGCAATTCCTATTGTTTCTATAACTGGCAACCCCAATTCAGCATTAGCGCAACAAGCTAACATTAACTTAAATGTTCATGTTGAAAAAGAAGCTTGCCCAAACGGTTTGGCCCCTACAGCAAGCACTACAGCATCTTTAGCTATGGGTGATGCTCTTGCCATGTGCTTATTGCAAGCCAAAGGCTTTAGTGAACGTGACTTTGCAACGTTTCATCCTGGTGGCAGCCTAGGCAAAAAATTACTCACCACAGTGAAAGATATTATGCACCAGCATGATGAGCTGCCTATGGTAGTAAAAGATACTTCCATTGAAGAAGCTTTATCTGAAATGAGCCAAAAGAACCTTGGAATGACGACTATCGTAGATTCTATAAGTAATAAAAAAGTAATTGGTATCTTTACTGATGGTGATATCAGAAGAACTTTAGCTAGTAACATCAATATTGAAACAGAAATGATAACTAAAGTTATGAGTAATAAATTTATTTATGTTACGGGCAAAACCAGCACATCAGAAGCTATTAACCTAATGGAAAAATATAAAATTTACTGTTTTCCAGTCCTTGATGACAAAGGCTCCTTAATTGGTGCTTTTAGTATGCATGACCTAATATCTGCCAGATTAGTATAGGGCTTAATAATGAAAATAAAGCTTAATAAAATAAAATGTGTTCTCAGCGATGTTGATGGTATTTTAACTGATGGCCGCCTATTCTACGGTGCATCTGGAGAAGAAATAAAAACCTTTCATGCTCTGGATGGAATTGGGTTTAAAAGCTTAAAACAATCAGGTCTTATCGTAGGTATTATTACTGCACGTAACAGCGCTATAACTCAAACACGCATGCAAGAACTCGGGGTTGAGCTTGTATATCAAGGTGTGAAAGATAAATTAAAGCAATGCCATGAAGTGGCAAAAGAATATAATCTTAACCTTGATGAAATAGCCTACATTGGCGATGACATCCCTGACTTTACACTTCTAAAAGCTGCAGGATTCAGTGCTACGGTCCCTCATGCTATAGATGAGATCAAACAAATTTGTGATTATTGTACAAGAACTGTCGCTGGTATGGGGGCGTTCCGTGAATTTGCGGATCTTATTTTAAGAAATAGAATTAATGAATAAGATCATCCAGCAAGTTTTCTTAATAATTGCTTCTTTTTTTATAATTGGTATAAGTCTGCTTGGTTACCATTTATATAAACGACAAAAACGTAACTTTGATAGCGTTGCAACATACGAGCATATGTTGAATGCAACCATGCGGCAATATAAAGAAGATGGCTCATTAAAAAATACTCTTGTTGCTAATAGCTGGACTAATTATCAAAATGATAAATACTCTCTACTAAAAAATCCTAATATGACTATTTACAAAGAAGATGGCCGGAAATGGAACATTATTTCAAATAAAGCCAAAGTTGTAAGTCATAATGATAACACCAAAACTAATGAAATTATTTTATCTGAAAATGTTCATATACATAGGCTTGAAACACAAGCCTCTACCCCTGTAGACTTATTCACTGATAAATTGCATTATTTCCCAGATAATAGCGATATTAAAAGTGATGAAAAAGTTGAACTTAATCAACCGGGCCTTATAATTCAAGGTAAGGGTTTAATTGGGAATCTTAATTCACAAAATGTTAAAATACTTGAAAATGTTTCAACAAGGTATATACCTAAATCTAACTAGGAAGTTTTTCCTAGTTTTTTTATCTTACATTATTTGTATTACAAATCTTTATGCTCTCCCAGAAACCAAACAAAATAATCAAATTGAAATTGAATCAGATCATGCTGAGTATGATGATAAAAAAGGTGTTGCTCACTATATGGGAAATGTTAAAGCCAAGCAAAGCACTAAAGATTTGAACTCTGATGAGCTCCATATGCACAACCGCGGTGAAGGCTTTGATTTCTTCATTGCTAAAAGTCACAATAAGCGTGCTGTATTAACTAACAAAAATGAAAATTCTATGGCTATTGCAATAGGAAAAGCCAATACTATCATATACGATACTAAACTAGACAAAATGGATTTTATTGGTAATGCGGAATTAACTCAAGATGGATATACAGTCACCGGCGAGTTTTTAACTTATTATTTTGAAGAACAGAGACTAATTTCCCCTAAAAGGGACAAGCAACGAACAAAAGTAGTTTTGCCTGCTAAAAGTATGAAAGGGTAAATATGAGCACACTAAAAGCATCTTCACTTACAAAAAGTTATAAAAATCGACCTGTTGTTAATGGTGTATCTATTGAAATTAATAGTGGTGAAATTGTTGGTTTGCTTGGCCCCAATGGTGCAGGAAAAACTACAACTTTTTATATGATCCTTGGGTTAACAGGCTCTGAAAACGGCAATATCTATTTAGATGAAAAAGATATTACTCTTATGCCCATACATAAAAGAGCACAACTTGGTATTGGATATTTACCACAAGAACCATCTGTATTTCGCAAATTAACAACTTGGGACAATATCTATGCAATCTTAGAATTAAATCCCAAACACTCAAAACATGAAAGAGATGAAATTTGTAATGAATTGATTGAAAATTTCAACTTAAGTAATGTTAGCTCAAGCCTAGGTATTAGTTTATCTGGCGGCGAGAGACGTAGATTAGAAATTGCGAGATGCCTTGCTATAAACCCAAGATTTATTTTATTTGATGAACCTTTTGCTGGAGTTGATCCAATATCAATACTAGATATTAAAGAGACAATAAGTTCTCTTAGCCAACAGGGTATTGGCATTTTGATTACTGATCATAATGTTCGCGAAACTCTCGACATATGTGATCACGCTTATATCCTCAGCAATGGCAAAATTATGGCCAAAGGGGTACCAGAAGAAATACTTGCAAATGAACAAGTTAAAAAAGTTTATCTAGGCGACAACTTCAAAATTTAAGTAAATAGCACGTATACGCTGTTTATTGACTTTTAAATAAAGCGACCCTATAATACTGTATATACTTACAGTGATGGAGCAGCTTATAAGGAAATAACAGAAATCGTCAGTGATACCTAAATCTTAGCGAGGCCACGTCCCCAGTTAAAGTGCCTCGCTATTTAACTTTTTTTGGAGGCTTATTTTTATTACGCTGACTACTGCCTTTACCAGAACCACCACTTGTCTTCCTACCCATACATCATCCACAATATTCCAATATAGATAAATTATAGACATAAAAATCCCTATCTACTTGAAAAATTTAGATAATACAGTTAAATTCCCATTATGTAATTATAAAAATTGGACGATGCAATGAAAGCATATTCTAGCCAGACCCCTAATCATATTGAATTTTTACAAATTCTTGGACATTTCCCACAAATGATATTCTGGGTTAGTGCAAATGAAGATATGTTTTTAGGATGTAATTCAAAATTTGCTAACTTCGCTGGCTTAAAAGATTCTACTGAAATCATAGGTAGCAACGGCCTTAAGTATTTCGGTCAAAGAGATGTACTCCTTTTCCGTGACTATAAAACACAAGTTCTTAACACCAAAGAAGAAGTTCAGGTTAGCGAAGAAATCAAAAGCATTGGTACTGATAATATAGCAGTCAATTTAACCTTAGCTCCAATTCTAGACCCAGATAACAATGTATCCAGTATAATTTGCTATGGAACTTTGATCTTACAATTATCTGATAAGAATTGGTCTGATGCGATCAAATTAATAACTAGAGAGAATATTTCTAAATTGCTCGGTGGATCAAATAAATTTCCTGTAAATACCAGCATTGGTCTTATAACATTAACTAGACGAGAAGCTGAATGCTCCCTGTTCATTATGAAAGGGCTTACTGCAAAAGCTATTGCCGATGAAATATTTTTGGCACAAAGAACAGTCATCAACCACATTGAAAATATTAAAGATAAACTTGGGTGTACCAAACGTTCAGAGCTGATCACAGCACTAACTAACGGTGACTTCATAAACAATAATTTCTAAGAAAAAATAAAGATTCTTATCATAAGTGCTATTCATAAGAGAGGGCAGATATATTTGAATTATCTCTGCCCACCTCAGCTCTTTACCACTAGAATAATGATTAATAAAAACCTAATTATTTACCCCATATTTAGAATATATGGAATCCAATAAATCTTTATCAGCTCTAACTTCGTCTAAAGCTTTTTGATGAGTTTCAATATCTGAATCACTAACTGATTTATTGAATGCATAGTACAGCTCACCTTGAATTAAGACATACTTTCTTTCAAAATCATTAGCA
>JABJGS010000022.1 GCA_018703155.1 Francisellaceae bacterium
AAAATAAATGATACGTTTGCTTGTGGTTATGAAGACAGCAAGTAAGTTTCTGAAATAATGAGTATGCGCTGCTTGGAATTATGCCGATATATACTGATGTTTTATAATTTAGTGGGCAGTGCTGATGTTGCTATGCTAGTTTGAAAATGTAATATAAAAATTATATTTAGGAGATAGGAATGTCTGAGTTCACATTTAATGATAGAGTGCTTAATAATATTCCTCTTACTGAATTTGTCCAGATTATTATTAAAAACAGATATAAGGTGTCAATTAATTTTCCAACTTTAATAACACGTGTGTCCTCAATAACACGTGTGTCCTCTGATCTTCTTGTTTCAATATTGTCGAGACTGTCAAGATGCAACTATATTTCTGAAGAGCATTTGCTTTCCACCGCTCCATTTGGTTTAGTACAGGCGTATTTGATTTATGCAAAGCACATTAACTATAAAGTATCTTATAACTATACGATTCCTGAAATGGTTCTTTTAAGAAATGATATTAATACAGAAGTGGCTAGCGTGCTTGTTAAAACTCTTTTGAGAAGGGATTATTTGGGTTTCAATGTGTTCTTAATCAATGGTTATTCTATTATGGAGACCTTGTGTATAGATAAAAAATTTGATATAGCAAAAGTTCTTATTTATAACGGAGTGACAATTTCAAATAAAGCGATATTACTTGCATGTTCTATTTGTCAACCAGATTACTTTGAAATTAATGTGAACTTAATTCTTGCACTTTTTAGACTCAAAGATTCTGTACCAGATAAAGAAATTATTTCTAATATAATAGAAAATAATCCTCATGCAAGCCCTACTCAAAAAGCAATAGCAATAAGTACTGTTTTATCTAGTATGAAGAGTTTTATATCTTTAAGGGTAGATATACCAGAAGATATCCTTGTGGAAATGAACCGTTATCCATTACATATGAATAGTATCGTTATCGATGTCTATATAAATGGGGAGAATATATGTAATAACCGTATGCTAGGAGAAGAGTTTAGAGCCAACTCTATCTCAACTGTTAGAACATTATTTGATTATTTTAAAGAAGGTAAGATCAACCAGTATACTTTGGCAGATGTTTTACTGGCATCCCTTAATTCTTTTGAAGTTAAGGAGCTTGTTCAGGTAGTGAAGTACTATTTACGTGTGTGTGGAAAAAATAAAGATCTCTTTGAGCGCAATGTTTTTGAAACGATGAAAGAACAATTATTGTTGAACATAACTGATATAGCACTTTCTTCAGTGCAGGAGAAAGATAGTATGAGACCACTGACTAGTCCTAATGCTTTCTCTCCTAAAAGAGATATTCTAAGAGAGAGGCCACTGACTAGTCCTAATGTTTTCTCCCCTAAAAGTGATATTGAAGTAGAGAGAGCAGTTCCTAGCCCGAGTGCTCTATCATCTTTTTCTCCTGAAAAATTATATAGACACCATATAAGAACTGGTCATAGCCTGGAGTTAGTGGCAGAGAATATGCAAAGAAGATTATCCCCAGGTCTCTCAATAATGATGCCAGTTCTTGTTCTAGATTCGCAAAAGGAGGATAAAGGACATGAAGCTGTTGATAGACCTACATTGAATCTGCCACCAGTAGAGGTAGAAAATAAGGTGACAATAGCAGCACAAACGATAATATCGGCTAGAGAAGCCACAAGATTATTAAAGGAAAAACAAAAGCATAAGGGGTTGAGAGTAAGTCAAAGTAATGCTGCATTAAGGCAAAGACAAAGTTACCAATGTTCACAAATAAAACAAGATACTCTAAGACCAAAAGATGAGCATAAATTTCCAAAAATAAGAATGGCTACCAACTCATGATGTTCAGGTGCATAGATTTTGTCTCAGTAACATTTCATTGAAATTGAATCAAGACAGAATCAAGACAAAATCAAGACAAAATCAAGTATTTTATTAATAGATAATGGATTATTTAAATTAATAACGAGAGCAAGGTATACATTCCTTTATCCATATAGACAAGCTGTTATAATTTACTACATTTAATAGTCATTCAATTAAATAGTGTCAGCTTCACTGTAGTGATTACGATAGAACATTATAAACAAGCTAAATTTAGAAAAATAGGTAGAAGATAATTAAAAAATAATTTAGGTTGATGTAAGCTAATCTTGAGTTTCACAAAACCATGTATCTTTTAAGCAATCAAAGTCTGAACTTGTTAAAACTATAGTATCCAGTACAATATATCCAACACAATGATGATAGATTTTGTATCCAAATCATATATATCGGCAAAATTTCCACTTAATGATGCTTAGGATTATAAGGGTACCTATTTACGTTATAAGGGGAAATTATGACGGAAGTTCTTATAACAAGAAATTATAATCCTGAAGATGCCAGATCCTTAGCTGATATATATTTTCACACAATTCATAATATAAACACTCAAGATTATTCTAAGGCTCAAGTAGAAGCTTGGGCACCAACCTCTAGCTTGGAGCTTGATAGTTGGAAAAAGAAGTGGGAGTTGCTACCGCCGATTGTTGCCGTGTTAGGACCAAAAATTGTTGGATTTACTGAGCTTGAATTTAACGGACATATTGATTGCTTTTTTGTTCATCATGAATTTCAAGGTTGTGGTGCTGGTAGCGCTCTAATGAAAGCAATAGATGATGTTGGTAGGAGTACAGATTTAATTAGAGTTTACGCAGAAGTAAGTATTACGGCTAAAACTTTCTTTGAAAAAAAGGGTTTCAAGGTAAGTAAAGAACAACAAGTTTTAATAAGTGGGTGTGAATTTAGTAATTTTATTATGGAGAAATATTTTAAAGAAAAAACCATTGTCATAAAAAAACTTGAAGGGGGTGATGTCTCAGTAATTGTTGAAAGCTTCAAAAAGTCAGGATGGGTACAAAAGCCTGTTTCAATTTTTGAAAAATACTTAGTAGAGCAAAATAATAAAGAAAGGGTTGTATGGCTGGCTTATATTAATAATTTTTTTGCTGGCTATGTGACTTTGAAGTGGGAGTCTAGATATGATTATTTTAAAAATAATAAGATTCCTGAAATAATGGATTTAAATGTTTTGGCAAAATATAGAAAATTTGGTATTGGAAATAAACTTTTAAGTAAATGTGAAGATGAGGTGGAATTAAAGTCAAAGCAGGTTGGTATTGGCGTTAGTTTGTATGATGATTATGGCGCTGCCCAAAAAATCTATTTCAAACTAGGATATATGCCCGATGGAAAAGGGGCTACATATTGTTATAAGCCAGTTGTTCCAGGAGACAAATATTGTGTTGATGATGATCTGGTTATTTGGTTTGTGAAAAAAATAAGTATTGGTGAATAAATAGGTATGGTTGTATCGAGAGAGGCCATGCAGCTTCCTGGTTAGCCCCTCATAGAGTTAGATGAAACATACATCTCCAGACTGGTGATGTTTAAAGCAAGGGATTTAAATGATGCATAAAGGAAGAAGTAAGTATATGGTTTTCGATTTCGATGGTGTTCTAGCCGATTCTTTTGAGGTCTTTTTAGATGCCTTAATCAACGTGCAACCTAAATATTTTGAATCTAAATCAAAGAGTGAATTAATAAACATTTCTAAAAATATAGGTATTGATACTCTTAATGTTGAAAGAGAACATTTCAAGAAATTCACACAAGATCTTCGAGATTTTCATATCAAGGGTCATGAAAGAATAAATTTGTTCAAAGGTGCTGGTAATATTGTTGCTGAAATAAAAAGAAGAAACATTAATATTGGAATCGTATCTTTTAACGATACAAATTTGATTAAGAGGGTCTTAAAAAGATTTAATTTAGATGAAAGTTTTGAATTCATAATTGGCGATATAAAATTCAATGGAAAAGATAGAGCCTTAACTGACCTTTCACAACAAGGAGTTGATCTCGAAAATTCTTGGTATATTGGGGACACCCCACACGATATTAAATCTGCTAAGTCAGCTAAAATGAAAAGTGTTGCAGCTTGCTGGGGATACAGCTCAAAAAATCTTCTTTTAAAAGAGTTTCCTGAACATTGTTTAGTCGAAATTTCACAAATACCAAAGTTGGTAAGTACAAGTAATAGCAGTAGTCCAGTTTTTTAAAGTCAGAAACAAATTGTATACGTTAAAGGGTTCTGTCAAGACTTAGTCCAACTTTGCTGATGACCTAAGATCATATTATAATTAAATCCCTTTGACTTCAACAAGGAGGTAGGCATGGATTACCTATATTGTAGCTCTAACTATACGAAAATTTAAAAAACCAAAACAAATCCAGGTTATATTCAGTATTTTTGCAGAAACTGCTATCACCAATATAACTAGCGCATAGGATCTAAGTTTAATTTCATAGAATTCCCTGATGAAGTTGTGATGTTAGCTGTATATTATTACTTAAATTTAAAGTAAGTCTTGATAATGTTGTAGACCTTATGGCTCTGCGAGGATTATATCTTTCTCATCAAACAGTTCATAACTGGATGCATGTTTTTGGTATTGAAATAAGTATTAAGTTACGTACATGTCGCAAAGGCCTAAGTGGTATACTGATGCCACTTACGTGGAAATAGTAGGTAACTGGTGTTACTTATATAGAGCAATAGATAAGCAAGGTGATTTAGTTGATGTCTACTTGAGCGATACTAGAGATCAAGTCGCTGTAGAGAACTTTTTCAAACAAGATCATACACAATTTAACTTACTACAGATAAAGAGTCTGCATTATATTCAGCAATTGAGAATGTTTTGCCAGATGAAAACACAGAGGTAGCAAATACATGAATAACCAAATAGAACAAAATTATCGCGGCATTAAATACAGATACAAGGTAAAGAAAGGATTTAAAGATCCATTTTCTGCACTAATATTTTGGACTATATTTGAGAGATAAGGTAACTTCATCGAGCAAACAATAGAACCAAAGCAGAGAGCCTAGGCATAATTATGTCTAAATTTAAAGAGTTTGATTGTTTGTTCGCAAATGCAGCTTAGACTGATAGGAAAAGAGAATATTTTGTTTATTAGTGGCTGAGTTTTGACAGAACCGCATCATTTAGTGAAAATAGTTGGTTTTGTCCTTTCACTTTGTTTTGTTTGCGTTATATTGAAAATAACGATAGCACTTTTTTAGAAAGCTAGCATTGCACGATTCTCTACCAAAGTTAAAATAACCGGTGTGGGTCTTATGTGCAGATGCGACAAAACCGGTATTATGGTTATGAAAAAGTGGCAGAGTTGTAGCAACTTTGTAAAATGATAATCTCTTTGCTAAACTTGCACCGTTTGAATAAATTGGCGATCATAAAGGAGTTAATATGAAAATCTCATTAGAGTCTCTTGAAGAGGAAACACTACAAAATCTTCTAGAAGAAATAGTAACAAGAGATGGTACCAGTTATAGTTCCTCTGAACTAACAGTTCAACAAGAAGTGAACAAGGTTAAAGCAATGCTGCTTTCAGGTGAAGCATATGTTTTTTTTGATGAAGAAACAGAAAGTTGCAATATTATTTCACATGATGAATATTTGAAGACACTATGACCATTTTAATATTTTCATCAGATATTTGGGCAAGTATTTTTTCTGTAAAGCCAAATGGTTTGATTTACTTTTCCCTGGAAATATAGTAGTCTCTTAAATCTTCTGTGAATCTTATGAAAGCTTTTCTCCACATCTAAATTACTAAGGCCAATATTTCCAGAAATATCAATTAACTAAGGTTTTGATTTTTTCTCAAAATATGAAGGTTGAGCCTCTATTAGTGATTCTAAAAAAAAACATCAAAGGAGTCAGCTAAAACACCATCGAAATCAAGTTTTATATATTTATGATATGGATGACAATTTTCAAGGAGAGTACCAATTCCTCTTATCTTGTTATTTGTTGGAGGCCTGGCTAGGGTCACATCAAAACAATTCATTCATATGTAAATAAATAGCTTTAATGTCACCTCAGTTTAGAGTCTATATTTAAACCTTATTTGAGATGTCCTGTAATTCCTACAACTCTCATTTATCACTATATTAATAAATAAAAACAATCTGGATTTAATTCTTGACCGAGCAGTTAGTTTGATATCTAATGTCGAAAAATAAACAATAATCATAATTCTAATAAGTGAGTGCTCATGAGATACGATAACGTTTTCTATCTAGCTAATAGTGGTTTAATATCAGTTTTGACCGATAATTTTGAA
>JABJGS010000029.1 GCA_018703155.1 Francisellaceae bacterium
AAATAACGAAGAAAATAACGAAGAAAATAACGAAGAAAATAACGAAGAAAATAACGAACAAAAGTATTCACTCTCTGACAATAGTGAAGTGGTAAATTCCAATGAACGTCATAATCATGGAGATACTAACATTCATGATCATGAGGGAAATAACGAAGAAAATTATTCCTTTTCTAATAATATGATAGTGGAAGCAGATGTTGATAATTCAAATATTATTAATAAAGAAATTAGTAAGCAAAACAATGGCATTGCAAACAATAAAGACGGTCACAATCATCAACATTAAATACCTATGACTTAGGGGGGATTTTATGTTCTCTACTAACACTAGCAATTTATATTTTGATGGGTAAATATAAGCATGCGCTAACTGCAAGGCATGATATACCACAGCCAGTAGTTATTTAAGCAAATATTGTCAGTTTAACGGTAGTGATGACTATTTGGCTGACAGAATCCTATTTTCTTGCTAGACGTAATATAATTCTCTAGAATGTCGTCTTGTAGAGAATCATTAGGGGCTATCTTATGCCATTGAACATTGTGCTATATCAGCCTGAAATTCCGCAAAATACTGGGAATATAATGCGGCTCTGTGCAAATACAAGCCATAAATTACATTTAATTGAGCCGTTAGGATTTATTTTAAATGATAAATATTTAAAACGCTCGGGAATGGATTATATAAAGAACACTTGGTATAAAACATACTCATCATTTGATGAGCTACTTCAAATAAATAATTTCGATAAAACACGAATTTTTTTATTAACAACAAAGTCTAATGAGGTGTATAGTGATGTACAATTTTTAGCTAATGATGTTTTAGTTTTTGGCCCTGAGACTAGAGGGTTACCAGATAACTTGTTGAGTTCTTATCATAAGATAACTATTCCAATGGTAGATACTGGCAGAAGCCTAAATCTTGCTAACTCAGTTAGCATAGTTGCTTACGAGGCATGGAGACAGCTAGAGTTTAAATCTTAGTGCTTTATCGTACTATCTTGGATTCTTTTATAACTAAATTTTGTTGTTCTACATAATCCTATGTGATTTATTAAACAAGGTAATGTTCAGCTCATAGACCTATGGTAGAATACTGTATTAGTTTAATGTGAGTTAGTGTTTCATGCAGAAAGATAATGAAAAAAGTCAGATAATTTCACAAAAAGTAAGAGAAATACTTTCTGAGCATAACGTGAAGTTATCAAACTGCATTTCTTGTGATGTTGATATTAATAATAGAGAAGTTAGGATCATATTGAATAGAATCATATCTAACTCCTGTGTTAGTAAACTTAGAGATGTTTTGGGAAAAGATTTTGAATATTCTATTACCATTGCTGCCAAAGCAAATAGGCAGCAAGTGCAAGGGGATCTAAAAGGATTAAATAATATTAAGAATATTATTGGTGTGGGCTCAGCTAAAGGTGGTGTTGGAAAATCAACTACAACACTTGGAGTTGCTAGGGAGTTTGCTAAATTTGGGTTTAAAGTTGGTATTCTAGATGCTGATATCTATGGACCAAGCATGCCAATTATGATGGGACTTGAACCTGAGAACCGTTCTCCGAGTGTCGATGATACTGGCAAGATGATTCCTCTAGAGAAAGATGGTGTGAAAATGATCTCTATGGGGCATCTTGTAGAAGACACTGCACCTATTGTTTGGCGAGGGCCGATGGTAAGCGGTGCTTTAATGCAGCTCTTAGAGAAAACTGCTTGGCAGGAACTAGATTATTTATTTATTGATTTACCTCCTGGAACAGGAGATATATTATTATCTTCCTGTCAAAAAATACCTTTAACTGGTGTTTTATTAGTGACAACACCGCAAACTGTTGCTTGGCGAGATACATTGAAATCAGCAAGCATGTTTAAAAAAATGCATGTTGAAATTCTTGGCGTGGCAGAAAATATGAGTATTTTTAGATGTCCAAATTGTGAGCATGAAATGGAGATTTTTGGTTCAGGAGGAGCTAATATTTTAGCAGAGCTTTTTGATATAAAAGTACTAGCTACGATTCCATATGATGAAAATTTGCATCAATGTCAAAATAATGGCGAGCATGCATCCTTAGAGGAATTTAAAAACTTAGCAATCGAGTTGAGTATGTTATTATCGGAGAAATCTTTATTGAAACCTGTCCCAATAACAAGTGTTAAGATCCTTTAAGGAATGAAAATCTCATGATTTTAGCTCTTGGCCAGTCAATTAAAAATAAAGAGAATATTGTTAATATTTTCTTTATTAGTATTTCAAGCGGAATACCATTTCTATTGTTGTTATCAACACTAAGTATATGGTTGATAGAAATTGGGGTAAGTAAAACTAGTATAGGTTTATTTGCTTGGGCAACATTCCCGTACACCATTAAAGCATTAATTGCACCTTTGATAGATAAGTATGAGATCCCATTTTTAACTGATCAATTAGGAAAAAGGCGCAGCTGGTTACTTATTTCTCAATTCTTTCTAGCACTCTCTATCGGAGCACTAGGGTGGAGCGATCCAGCTAACAATCTAAATGTTACAGCGATCACAGCGCTATCAGTTGGTTTTTTTTCTGCTATTCAGGATATTGTTGTTGAAGCATATCGAGTTGAAATTGTTCCTGAAAATGATCTAAGTATAGCTTCAACAGTATCTGTATTGGGGTATAGGGTTGGAATGTTAATATCCGGTGCTGCAGCAATATACTGTGCCGCACTTACCTATAGTTGGCCATTAGCATATACGATTATGGCATGCATAGTTGCATTGATGATGATTGTAACACTTATAAGCAATGAGCCTGAACATCACTCCATTATTAAACAAGTTGGTCTAAGCATAGATTTCAATACGCAATTGAATACATTATTTATTAAGCCAATACGACAGTTTGCTAAAGAGTATGATTTAAAAGTAATTGTATTGTTTATTATTACCTTCAAAATAGCTGACACAGTCCTTAATGTTATGAGTATGCCATTTTTAATAGAAATTGGGTTTTCTAAAATTGAAATAGCTCATGTGGCTAAGACTTTTGGCATAGTTTTCATGATTATCGGCGGAGTGTGTGCGG
Organism: Francisellaceae bacterium; assembly: GCA_018703155.1. Classification (GTDB taxonomy): domain Bacteria; phylum Pseudomonadota; class Gammaproteobacteria; order UBA6186; family Azoamicaceae; genus JABJGS01. The sequence continues at coordinate 3,071 of JABJGS010000029.1, forward strand.
GTTTATTAATGCGTAAGCGGTCTTTATATCAGGTCCTTCTACTTTGTTCGGTTTTACAAGTTTTTGCCTGTTTTTTATTTTATTTGCAGGCATTATTAGGTTATAACCTTGGTTTCCTCATCATTACGATGGGAATAGAAAACTTTGTTTGTGGACTAGGTCAAGTTGTTTTGATATGTTATTTTTCTAAGTTATCTAATTCTAATTGTACCGCAACCCGGTATGCTTTATTATCTTCTTTTGCTTCACTTGTAAGAATTGAATTCTCATCAATAAGTGGAGCGATAGCTGATAAACTTAGTTGGCATAATTTTTATGCTTTAGTTTTCAGTTCAAGTGTCCTATGTTTAGTAGTGTTAACTACATATAGGAAACATTTTACTAGCTTAAATAATACCGTCAAGGGGTAAGTATGTCTATAAAGTCAGACAATTGGATAAGGAAAATGGCCGAAGAAAAGGACATGATATCTCCTTTTGTAGGCAACCAAGTTCGCACAAATGTTGATGGCAAAATTATATCGTATGGAACATCTAGTTATGGTTACGATGTTAGATGTGCAAATGAATTCAAAATATTTACTAATATAAATGCTGCTACCGTTGATCCAAAGAATTTTCAAAGTGCTAGTTTCGTTGATGTTAAAGCAGATGTTTGCATAATTCCCCCAAACTCTTTTGCCTTAGCCAGAACTATTGAGTATTTTAAAATTCCAAGAAGTGTTTTAACCATTTGTTTAGGAAAATCCACCTATGCAAGATGTGGGATAATTGTCAACGTAACTCCTTTAGAGCCTGAATGGGAAGGACATGTAACCTTAGAGTTCTCCAATACAACCCCATTGCCAGCTAAAATTTATGCAAATGAGGGCGTTGCACAAATGTTGTTTTTTGAGTCTGATGATATTTGTAGTACCTCTTATGCGGATAGAAATGGAAAATATCAAGGTCAAAAAGGCGTAACTCTACCATTAGCCTAATACAGCAACGAAAGAAAGGGATGAAATGCAAGAGCGCAAATTTTTAATAGATTTTGATAGTACTTTTGTCAAGGATGAAACTCTTAGTATTATGGCGGAGGTTGCACTTGAAAATAATAAAGATAAAGAAGATGCAATAAATCGAATTAATACTCTAACAAACCAATCTATGAACGGAGCATTAGATTACGGGGATTCTTTGCTTGATAGAATGTCCCTATTGAAATTCCATAAAAACATGCTTGCTGAGGTGATAAATCATATTAAAAATAATATCTCCGATTCATTTCTGCAGCATAAAGAATTTTTAGGGAATAAAAATATATATATATTATCTGGTGGCTTTAAAGAAATAATTACACCAGTAGTTAAAGATTTTGGTATACCAGAATCAAGGGTGTTTGCAAATACTCTTGAGTACACTGCCGATGGCTACGTAGTTGGGGTGGATAAAAATAATCCACTATCTAAGCATTCAGGTAAAATAGATGTTGTAAAACAATTAAACTTATCAGGAGAAATTATTATGCTAGGGGATGGGCATAATGATTTAGTATTAAAAGAAAATAAAGTGGTTGATAAATTTTATGCTTTTACAGAAAATATATATAGAAAAAATATAGTAAGCAACTCTGACGGACAGATGCATAATCTTGGAGAGTTAATTAGTAAGTATTCGGAGGTGGAATCTAAAGGCTCTGTTGTTTTACTTGAAAATATCCATGCTAAAACTGTAGAGTTGTTTTCAAATAAAAATTATACAGTAAAAGAGTATACTAGATCATTAACTGAAGATGAGTTAATAGAAGCTTTACAAGGAGTTTATGTTCTTGGAATTAGGTCAAAAACTAAAATAACCAGAAAAGTAATAGAGTCATGCACGGATCTTAAGGTTGTTGGTGCATTTTGTATCGGTGTGAATCAGATAGACTTAGAGGCATGCTCTCAACATGGAATTACGGTAATAAATGCTCCTTATAGCAATACACGTAGTGTGGTAGAGCTAGCTATGGGTGAGATCGTCATGCTAATGCGTGGAGTTTTCACAAAAAGTATGGATTTACATAATAATTGTTGGCACAAATCAAGTGACAATTCACATGAATTACGCGGTAAAACTTTAGGTATTATTGGATATGGAAATATCGGCTCGCAACTATCAGTTTTAGCTGAGAGTTTTGGTATGAATGTATTGTTTTATGATAAAAAAATAAAGCTACCCTTAGGTAATGCTAAAACATTAAGTTCTATGGATGAGCTTCTTAAGACCGCAGATGTAGTTAGTCTTCATGTTGATGGAGATCCAATGAATAATAACCTTATTGGAGCTAAAGAATTTCAATTAATGAAACAAGGAGCGCTACTGTTAAATTTAAGCCGTGGTGATGTTGTTGATATTAAGGCATTGAAATCCGCACTTGAGTCAAAAAAAATCATTGGCGCAGCTGTTGATGTATACCCTAAAGAGCCAAAATCATCAAAAAGTGAATTTAGTTGCTGCTTGCAAGGAATAGACAATGTTATTTTAACTCCACATGTGGGGGGCTCGACATTAGAGGCACAAGAGAATATAGGTACATTTGTTGGTGATATAATCTTGGAGTATCTTGAACTTGGTAATACTGAGTTAAGCTTAACGTTGCCAAACCTTAAGTCACAAGATGTGAAAGGGGTTTATAGAATCCTACATATTCATAGAAATACTCCTGGAAAGTTGTTAGAAATTAACAAGATTTTATTAGAGCTTGGTCTTAATATCGAAGGCCAATATCTTAAAACAAATACAGAGTTAGGTTATGTCTTAACAGATGTTGCCAATGCAATATCAAATAACACTATAAATAAACTAAAGAGTATTACTGATACTATCAGAGTAAGTATTATAGACATTAAATAAGCAAAGGAATTATGTGATGAATAAGATAATTGGAATATTATTGCTAGCCGTATTAATAGCAGTTGGTGGGGCAGGATTTGCTACACATATGATAGGCAATCAAATTGAGCACCAGATTGAAGTCATTAACAATACCTCAGTTGGAAAATATGCGAATTTCACACATAAAGGATTGGAAAAAAAATATAGTGTAAAGGGCGTAACAATAAAATTGAAATCAGCAGAAATGCAGGTACCGCTCGGCAAAATTGTTGGTAGAGAAAATTCACCTAAATTTTTTGCTGATGATGAACAGTTAATACTTATAGCTCCAGAAATAATAACTTTCAGTAATGATTTTTTTAGTAATGAAGTGATTGTTGATACTAGTGGAGAGTCAAAATTTGGTATAGCTATAGATGAAAGACTTGTCATGCCGCCATTATCGTATAGTACTATAAAGGAAACCTATACTTTTTCATTTAATTTGAAAAAAATAGCACCTTGGAAAAAGCCAGAAAGTGTTTTTAATATCATAGATAAATTAGTTATTAAATCTATTGGTGTAGAAGAAAAATTCAACGGTAAAGTAATGTCTACAGTTGACAGTATAAACGCTGATTTAGATTGGCTAGTTAATAAATCAGAAAGAGATTATACCGTTAATGTGAGATTTTCTGCAGATAATTTTGTTCAGACTCCACAAGTAGAAAAATTCAATGATTTCATTACGAATGAAGTTGCATTGTTTTCAGGCCAGAAAGTAAGTTCAATTCCTCTGGAAACAATCATGAGAATATTTAACGTTAAAGAAAATACTGAAAATATAGTTTTTGACAAAACAGAGGTGGATATGTCTGTTAGAGTTAAAAATTGCAGTTCTTTAAGTGATTGTAAAGTAAATATAGAGTTAAATGATGTTATTGCCGGTTCGAATTTAAGTAGGATTCAAATCTACAATGGTAAATATGACATTGTCACTAAAGGCAGCTCAGATGATATTAAGGTAAATGATCTTGATGCAAAAATATCTCTTGAGAAAATGAACGTTTCTTTATCTAAATCTGGATATCAATATGCAATTAATAATGTAAAGAAAACACTGGCACGAGATTTTTTGTCTGAAGGTTTAAACCCAGAGTTTGGTTATGATAATCTGTATATGGCAGCACAAGATACTACTGGTGCAATATCAATACTTACGATAACAGCATATTTTGAAAAGCTTTTTGTCCCATATGATTGGGTGGCCAATTTTAGTACCAATTATACTCTTGATTTTTCAATCAAAAAAAATGAATCTCCCTATATTATAGGTGATTTCTATTTGGAAGCATTAGAAGCTGAGAGCAACAAAATAAATAATGCACTAAGCTTTACATTCAATGGTGTCAATAATGTTAATGGGGAAATACTAATGGCCTCTCCATATGATAATTTTGAAAGTTTTAGCAGTTATTATAATAAAGTAATATCAAATTTTGCTGATGCTGGTATGAATGAAGAGATGTCATGGTTTACATTATTTAATGATAATTTTGCCACTGCAATGTCTAGAGTTGTTGCTGGTGTGGGTGAAAAAGATAATAACAATATGACTGTAATTAAGTTTGCTAGGAAACTGATAGAAACTAATAATTTAGAAATACCACAGATTAATCTGGGAGGCAAAGATTTGGGAGGGGTATTTATGGAGCTTATACAGGCAATTTCCACGAATTTAGAGAAACCTGTAACAAATAATAACGCAGATATGTTTATTAAGATGTTAGCAGATAAAGACTTGGCTATTGCAAATTACATTTATGGAGCACGTTTGTTTGCTAAAGGAGAGCTTACTCCGGCAGTTAATTATTTAACAAAAGCAGAAGAGCAAGGGTTTACACCTGTATACTCACTTTTAGGTTATGCTCATTATTCACAATTTTTAAAAAGTCATGATAGTAAGTATTTGAATAAAGCCCTGCATTATCTGAAATTATCTGGAAATCATAAAGATTTTTATGGCTTAAATAATTTGGGTGTTTTATATGCTGTTGGGAATAATAAAAACATGCAAGATGCTGAATTTTACTTAAATGAATCTGTTAAAGGTATTGTTCATGATGTTGATATGATATCAACTCCTGCTGAGTTTAATTTAAAAAGTGTTGATATGGGTGTACCGTTATATGTATTTTTGCTAAATAGTACTGTAGGGATTACTATTTTTGATGGTAATTATACTAAAGCAATGATTAATAGAGAAGTAGAAGCATATGTAGCATTTCCTGAATTAAATAAAGGCTCTTTAATTATCGATATAACAGGGAAATATCCTAATTCTTTAGCTGAACATGCACGTTATGTGTTCACTAAGGCAGGATTTGAGGTGAAATTGACAGTTCCTATTACTATAAATTCTTCTGTTCCTATTACTCCATCCTCATCAGCTTCAACTCCAAATTCACCATTAATCACTCATTAATAAATATCTATAGAGGCTAACCCAGTGTTTACTAAACACTGGGTTAGTTTTTCTCAAAGTTCACATATCTGTTTATTAAACTAGATCTGAAAATAATCAGTAATGATTTCTATAACCGTTCATATGAATTTCCTTCATAGATGCTTGCTAAAATGTTAAAGTGTGGTAGATGGTTTTCATTGTACGTTAGGGTTGTGAATGATAAAAGTTTTAGGGTTAATTATTGCTGTGTTTTCTGCATCTATCGCAAGTGCTACGTCTTATGAAAATTTAGAAGGAAAAATTGATAAACTTATTGAAAATCGTCTGCCTAGAGCATCTGTTGGTGTCTTAATTCAAGATGCTGAATCAGGTGAAACAATCTATTCAAAGAATGCTGATCAGTTATTTATTCCTGCGAGTACTTTAAAATTATTTACAAGTGCTGCTGCTCTACAACAGTTAGGTCCAGATTTTTGCTTTGAAACACAACTAAAAATAAAATCATCCTCAAAAAGTGTACCAGTACTGAATAATACGGTTTATCTTAAGTTTAGTGGAGATCCATCTTTTTCAGAAAAAAATCTTGATGATTTATTAAATACTTTTGTTAAAGCTGGCATAAAAGAAATAAATGGAGATTTTATTTTAGATGAAACACTTTACGAGGGTCCAAAGTGGGGACGTGGATGGATTATAGAAGATACCTATTGGTATTTTTCGCCACCTATTACAGCAGCTATTTTAAATGAAAATTATGTAGGGGTAAGTATTAATCCTTCGAAGACATTAGGTCAACCTACTATTATAAAGTTTGATAAACCTCAAATTGATATGAAAATTTCTTCAAATGTAAAAACAGTAACTTATAAAGAAAGTGAAGAAGAGTGCCAATTAGACATACTTTTAAATGCAAATAACAATTTACATTTTAAAGGTTGCTGGGCTGTTTCTAATAAACCCTATCAAGGTAGGGTTGCAATTCAAGATCCTATTTCCCATATAAAAAACCTAATAATTATAAAATTAAGAGAGCTTGGTATAAAAATTAAAGGCCAAGTTAAATCAGGTAAAACACCAGCAAATTCTTTTATTCTAGCAATTCATAAGTCGGAAAATTTAACATCACTGTTACCAAAAATTCTAGGAAATTCTAATAATCTTTATGCGGAAAGTTTATTTAAAACGATAGGAGCAGAAGTCTATGGTCGAGGGTCATTTCAAACTGGAACTTTAGCGGTTAAGAAAATTCTATCAAAATATAATGGCCTAGATGTAGAATCTCTCCATTTTGTAGATGGCTCTGGTCTCTCCCGTTATAATTTAATTACACCAGGACATTTATCAAGGGTCTTATTTACTATGTATAATGATACTGAGCTTGGGGGGCACTTTTCTCAAGCTTTGGCAATGTCTGGAGTTAAAGGTAGCTTGAGAAATAGATTGCATTCTTTTGATACCATAAAAAAAATAAAAGCAAAAACTGGAACTATGTCTGGTGTTTCAGGAATTGCTGGATTTTTAAATACTCGTAAAGGACAATCTCTTATAGTTGTAGTGCTAATAAATCAAAGTATTCAAAGTCATCAAACAAGAGTAAACCTTGAAGATGAAATTCTGTATTTAGTCTCAAGCTAGTCGTATCTATGGTGTTGGGAGTATCAGATATTATTAGAAATTGTCAAACTCTTTACTGCGTTTATAATTTTTTAAAAAGTCAAAATTTAAGTTGGTATTAAGACCTAAGGTTTTATCGCTAGAAAATCCAAACATATTAACGTTTTCTTTTTTTATTTCAACAGTTAGGCCACAGCTTTTCAGGCATGGGATCTCTTTATTCAAGCATTCGTTGGTGTCTCTTTCATTCAAAATTGCATCACCTGATAACTTGGTATGATCACAAATATCTTTTTGTTTTTTACATTTTTGCATACAATTATATTGTTCGGTACCGGCATTGGGTTTGCTATAGTCTATAGTGGTTTTAGTACCTCCTAATTGTGCACAAGAACTAAGTAATAAAATTGCACTTGAAGTTATTATTTTAAGTTTCATTATATTTGTCCTGATAAATTTAGTTGAAATTATCTTCTGTTTCTGGGTATGTGATCCCAGTTTTAGGGAGTGGATGCCCATCTAGGAAGACTGTATTGGTTTTTAGTTTAAGTCTATCGGTTGTAAGCCATGAAATAATCTTGGGGTATATAAAATGTTCTTGAAGTTTAACTTTTTTCTCTAGGTTTTTGGCTGTATCATTTTTTCCTACTGAAAATTTAACCTGGCTTATTATTGGGCCATCATCAAGTTGTTTGCTAACAAAATGTACAGAGGTTCCATGTTCAAGATCACTGTTTTCTATAACTTTATTATGAGTATCTAAGCCTTTATGGTTTGGTAATAACGATGGATGAATATTTATTATTCTACCATAATATTGGTTAACTATTTCATCACTTAGTATGCGCATAAATCCTGCTAGCACTATCCAATCTGGAGATAATTTATCTATAGTACAGCTTAATTCTTGATTAAAGCTGTCAAGGGATTTAAATTTTTTGTGGTCAATTAAATATAAAGGAATATTATGATCTTTTGCGATATTGTTACCATGGGCTTTAAGGTTATTGGATATAGCACCACAGATATTAATCATTTTAGGATTATGTAGTTTTTCAATAATACTTTGAAAATTACTTCCTGCTCCAGAGAATAATACAATAATATTTTTCATGGCATATTTAGTGAGTTAGAAAAGGTGATCCGCTCATTACCACCTTGAGTTGTTGAACCAACTTCATGTGCGGTTAATGAATGCTTACCAAGCAATTCAATTATTTTCGTTACGTTATCTGATTTTGCAATCATTATAAATCCTATACCACAGTTAAAGACATTTAAAAGTTCATTCTGTTCTATAAACGATTTATTAACAACCAGTCGGTAAACATCTGGAGGGACCCAACTATCGAGTTGTATATTAGCATTTATATGTTCTGGCAAAATTCTAGGGATATTTTCATAAAATCCTCCACCAGTTATATGGGCACAAGCTAAGACAAGGTTTTGACTAATTACATCAAGTACAGGGTTTGTATAGATTATAGTTGGCTCTAAAAGTAAATTTGCTACTAGTTGACCATTTATTTCTGAATTAACGTCTATTTTTTTTTCATTGATTAATTCTCTAATCAGTGAATATCCATTTGAATGAAATCCTGAAGACTCTATGCCAATTAGGCTCATTCCAGATTCAATATCATTCATTTTTGGGAGAATATTATCCTGCTCTACTATCCCTACAGCAAATCCAGCTAAATCATAATCTTTATTCTGGTACATTCCAGGCATTTCGGCAGTTTCACCACCTATAAGATCACATCCAGATAGCTCACAACCATGCTGTATGCTACCAATAATCTTATGGATTAACTTTTCATCTAGCTTGCCTGTTGCATAATAATCCAAAAAAAACAGTGGTTTTCCCCCACAGGTTATTAAATCATTGACACACATTGCAACTAAATCACACCCAACGTAGTCATGAATATTTAAATCTATTGCTAATTTCAATTTAGTTCCAACTCCATCTGTAGAGGAAACTAAAACAGGACTTTTATATCCTTCTGGTAATTTGAATAAAGAGCTAAAAGACCCAATTTTTGACAATACTAGTTTGTTCTTAGATTTTATTTTAGGTTTGATATCATTGATTATTTTGGCGCCCTTCTTAGTATCAACACCAGCTTGCTTGTATGTAATCTTATCCAAAACAATTCCTTTGTTATCTTTACAACATAAAAAAATATGTACCCAGTTTGGCAATTAGATTGTATAATTTCCTCTAGTTACACAAGACGAGGCTCCTTTACCTATGACATTTAAACATAACTTTAATTGTCTGCTCAAATTGAATATAGCCATATTCTTGTTTTGCCTATGCAAAGTGGCATTTGCTATCGAAATGTCGGACTTATTTTCGGCACAATTTGAAACTCAAGCTGATACAGCCAAAGAACGTACAAAGCTTATAAATCATGGCTTTGATTTTGTTCTAGCCAAGCTATGTCTTGGTAGTGCTGAGGTTGCGACTAATTCGAAATTGATTGACGAGAGAACTAACTTAAAGAATTATACTTTAGGATACTCATATGAGAAAGTCGGAGACAAGCTGTTTTTAAATATTCAATATAGTGATAAGGCTATTAAAAACTTATTACATAGGCTAGAAATTCCTTATCTAAGCGAAAAACGACCTGCTGTAGTATTTTGGCTTGCTATTGATGAAGCAAATTATAAGCCTAGCTACTGGGTTGGGGATAATGGTAGTAAAATGGTACGGTATATAGAAAGCAGAGGTGAAGAGCTTGGTTTGCCTTTTGTTTTGCCATTATTTGATTATGCCGATTTAAGCTTGCGACCAGAACAAATTGAACTTGATGATGAAAAGAAATTGGTTGGAAAAGCTATTGATCGATATCATACTGATATTATAGCTGTTGGCAAGTTGTCTGAATTTGCTGGCAAATGGAAGAGCTCTGTTAATATTCATATGGGAAATGAAGTTATCTCCGTACGTGTAATTAATGGGACCATGAAAGGAGCTATTGATAATATTATTTCCAGCATATCATCTAACTTGCTAAATAAGTATGCTGTTGGTAAAAAATCATTAGAGGATGAAGCACATGATGGAGATATAGCAATAGAGATCGCTGGATTAAATTCATTACCAGCATATAATAAGGTTGTTGATTATCTCAGGGGCCTACCTGGGGTCACTAATGTACAACCTGAAGATTTGGTTGATGATAAAGGAGTGTTTATATTGACACATAATCAATCAAAACATGCACTTTTACGTAGTATTAAATTAGACAAGTTATTGATAGAAGATAGTAATACTTATTATGAGAGTGAAAGTAATGGATATAGATTTAAAGTGAGTATGTAATATGCAGTTGCCATTACCATTCTCTTTACATGAAGATTTTAGATTGTCGAATTTTTGTTCACTTGATAATGAGAATTTGCTGCATCACATAAAAACTTCATTATTGCCCAGACACGATAGGCTTTTATACCTTTGGGGTGGGCATGCCTCTGGGAAAACTCATTTACTACAATCTATAATTCATGAAACACAGTGTGCTGCCACTCATAATCGTGGGATATATATTCCATTTTCTCAGCTAGACTCTATTCTTCCAGCTAATCTACAAGGTCTAGATGGTGTTGATGTTGTTTGCTTGGATGACATTGAAAAGATACAAGGACTTGCTTTATGGCAAGAGGCATTATTTGGACTCTTTAATTCAGTTTTTGATAACAAGCATACAGTTTTGGTTTTATCATCTAACATTTCTAGTACAGGTTTAGATGATTTTTTGCCAGACTTAAAAAGCAGACTTGCATTATGTACCACCTTCAAAATAAATGAATTAACTGATGAAGGTAAAATTGAAGTTATGCAAAACCATGCTCTAAAAAGAGGACTGACTTTAAATAAAGTTGTTGCTGAATTTTTAATTCATAGAATAAAGCGAAATCTTGATGACTTGGTTGATATTTTAGATAGGTTGGATGCCGCCTCATTAGCATATAAACGCAGGCTAACAATTCCTTTTGTTAAAGAAGTTTTGGATGTTTAGCTAGTTACTCTTTGTTTCTTCAATGATATTTTTTTAAATTAACTATCTTATTGTCACGTTCATGTAGCTGTAGTATTTTCTAAGCCAGGAAAAGCATTCCATAAAGATTTATGCACTTGCTCACTAAGCATCAAGAAACCTCAAGAAACCTCAAGAGAATATAGATTATTCAAAAGGGCATGAAGCCTTTTGATTTCAGCCTTATATCGGCTAAAAGATTTAGATAGCTGAAGAAATACAAAGCACTGCAAAGCCTGATATATGGTCCCTTTCCAGTAAGCAAACATAGCAACTGGAATGGTGCAGTATGACAGTTCGAAGGAAAAAGAAAATGAGCGATTACGATGATTTCATCCAGTGCATCAAAGATGGCAACCCCAAGGCTTTAGATTATTTAGCTAAGAGAAATGGCAAGTATGAGTTTCCATCTGTTGTGGGTGATGTTGCAGTTAATGGCAATCAGGCTTTGCGCGAGGCAGCAGGATATGGACACTTGGCAATTGTAGATAGTCTTTTAGGTAAAAAAGAAGATGGCACATATGAGTTTCCAGATATTGTCGGTCGTATTGCAGCTCTTGATACTGAAGTTTTATGCAGAGCGTCTGAAAATGGCCATTTGGTAGTTGTGGATAGGCTTCTACAAAAAAAAGAAGATGGCACATATGAATTTTTAGATGTTGTAAATAGCATTGCATCTGAAAGCAATTATGCTTTACGCTGGGCAGCTAAAAATGGCCATTTGGCAATTGTAGATAGGATTCTACGAAAAAAAGAAGATGGTACATATGAATTTCCATCTGTTGCGGGTGGTGTTGCAGCCAGGGGAAATTATGCTTTCTGCTATGCAGCTCGGAATGGTCATTTGGCAATTGTAGATAGACTTTTAGTTAAAAAAGAAGATGGTACATATGAATTTCCAGATGTTGTGGGTGGTATTGCAGCTAATGATAATCATGCTTTATGCTATGCAGCTTTTAGTGGACACAAGGCAATTATAGATAGGCTTCTAGGCAAGAAAGCAGATGGTGCATATGAGTTTCCAGATGTTGTAGGTGGTATTACAGCTAATGATAATTATGCTTTATGCTATGCAGCTTTTAGTGGCCACAAGGCAATTGTAGATAGGCTTCTAGACAAAAAAGCAGATGGTGCATATGAGTTTCCAGATGTTGTGGGTGGTGTTGCAACCAATAACAATGAAGCTTTACAAGGGGCAGTTAGAAACCACTATCATGAAATATCCCGTGTATTAGCGCAAGTATCGTGGCCAAGTATTTCAGACATGCCAGAAGATCTTAAAAATAATGCAGTGCTAATGGCCTCAATAAGGGAAGGTTTTAGGATGCAAAGTGTCAGGCGGGGAAACGTGTATCTTTTAAATGATTTCGTTGGTCACAGCGCCCCTCTTATCTTTTCTCTTGCCGGCAGAGAGTATGATGGCATGGTAGGGCGTAGTGGCGACAACACCTCTTATATCTTTAAGCAACCCGTTGAGGATTACATGGGGTATGTAAGGGACGGTGACAAGCCAAACGAGGCTGATGCCAGAAATAATGGGCAGCCAGAAGAACCTAATAATCTAAGATGTGGACCTGGGTGAGCCGTATCCATCCAGTTGCTATATTTGCTTATTGGAAGAATGCCTTTAAGTGCAAGGCGTGTGATTATAGAAATAATGCTGATGTGGTTGGTTCGATAAATATTTTAAGGCTAGGACATAGCTGGTTAACCTGTGGAGAGAAGCTACTTAATGTAGTGGATATTGGGACATTAGTTCCCAAGCCCAGTAATTACCTATAGTTGCAGCTTAGCTGCTCCGATAGAATCCTCTTCATTCATGGAGAGGAGAGTGTCAAACCTAACCACATCGTAGTGTTAGTTCCTGATTATCGGAGCAATGTGATATTTTCACCTTGGGAACATATAACTCTTTCTCAGCCTCTATTAAGGGTGATTTATTTTCAAATGTCATTATTTTGATCTTAAATTTAAATGAAAATTTAATTAATACTAGATATTGTCCTGTTTTATTTATCAATATGTTGATGAATGTATTTCAGTTCGAAACACTGAAAGCATGATAATCAAGCTGATTGAAGGTGCAATCTTAGTATGAGTATCTAGGTTGATTATTCAAATATGGATAATTAAAAATAAGTTATAGTGTTATCTTATTTACGTGTTGACAATTGCTGCAGAGAATTTTAAGATGTAATTAGGTGCAAAATTAGTCCTCATTGCTGGGGCTACTTAATAATATATAAAAAAAATCCATCCATCCAAAGTTTAAGAAGAAAAATAAATGAAAAATAAAATAACACCTCATCTAGAAAAAAAGCTAAATGAGTTCCAAAATAGTTTTGCACAAAAAATTTATTATGGTTTATCTAACGCTACAGAACTAGTTGGTTCAGAAGCGGCTTCGATAATTAATGTGATAGGAACAGATTTCAGTATTATATCAATTGCTGCTTTTGCAGATAATAAACAAGCCTTTAGAACGCTTTTGAAATCACCTTTAGTCATAGAGGAGCTTTCATCAGAAGAAAGCATAACATTATATTATCTTATGAAATATTCTAAAATTGAATATCTTAATGAATTATTACGCTGTGATGTAGGTGGTTGTTATATATTTCCTAGTATTGTTGAAAAGATCAAAAATAATATCATTATGATGTTAGGTATGTCATTGGATGATGAACGCTTTGATTTATCGGATGTGCTATTAAAAAGAAAAGATTCTGGAGATTATGAGCTGATGAATGTTGATATGCTGGGCGAGGCTTTAATATGGAGTGTGCAAAATGAAAGGCCAGCGGCATTTGACTATTTATTGGGTGAAAATGGCAATGGTGAATATAAGCATAAAAAAATATTATCTACACTTCTAGAAAATTCGGAAGAAATTGTTCTTCATGCTATTGGGTACAACCAATCCGAAATCATCGGTAGATTATTAAATAAAAATCTAAATAGATATGAATTCCCTGAAATTATAAGAAAGATTTGCTTCCCAGGAAATGATAATAACTATTTAATGCTTGCCTCAGGAAGAAATTATCCTGAAATTGTTACTATGTTATTAGCATTACCTCACATTATGAATACTGGTAATGTATATAATGCCTTTAAATTAGCCTTGGAATTAAATCATGGCCAAACACTTCTAGCATTTATGAAATCTGACAGAATAGATCTGGATTTGAAATATTTAACTCAAGAAATATTACTTAAATATGATAATGAAGAGCCATTGACGATTTCTCCTAAGAATAGAAAAACATTAGTGAAAAGTGCAAGAAGATATCAGAAATATTCAGATGGTTCACTCGGGGTAGTAGTTTCTAAGCTAGGTGAAATATATCAAGAACAATTTGAAAGTTTGTATTTTGAAAACAAAAATAGTAATAGCTAAAATACAAAAGCCTAGTACTTTTTCTGGTGGCATGGCTAGAGTACTAAACGCTAGTGACTTCACTAAATTGACCCTTGATTCATTGGGTATAAGCTTGATAGATTTCACCAACCCTTTGAAATTGGTTGCTGATGCCTCACAGATAAAAGAGCATTCTCAAGCGCTTGCTGACTATATTAGAAAGCAAGCTAATGCTGGTGTAAACCTGACTGCATATAATAGCAGCATCACTGTTGCTGCTAAATTAAACTTCCTAATTAAATCTCTAGCCACACCAACAGAAGATGATTCTCTAGAATATAAAAATATATACAAAGCTATGCATAGGATATACCTAGATCATGCCTTAGCACACAGATTTGGTGTCGGTGGTGATGCTGAATTTTCAGACCTTAGTTATGAATTAGATGGTTGTTACTCATATACTATGATTGAAGAGTTACAAAGTGGTTTTATAGCCTTTAAAGCTCTTGGTAAAATTAAATTATTAGAGTCTTTAAATACATTTTTTGCTGAATTAGCTTTAGAGGTGGCTGAACGAGAAGAGGTAGTTGAAACTCTCTATTCTGATGTTGGGAATTTGTTATTAGCTGGTTGGGATGAAAAGGGTTTTAATGATAAGTTTGCTACAGGACCAATAGGATTGCCAACAGCATTGCTACTTGGGCATGGGGAGCATATAGGTGGGCATGCTAACGGTTGTGTTTTATTTAAAAATAAAGAAAAACAGTTTTTAGTCTTAGCCGATCGAGGTGGAGATGTTGAACTAGTTGATTGCGGGATCACTGTAAACACTATTCGTGACAAGGATAGTGTTAGCTCTTTTGTAAAAAGAGTAATGGAGTCAAACTCAAACCCTATGACTGGAGCTGAATTTGATAGACAAAAAGAATCGTTACATTTAGAAAGGCTATCTCTTATTGAGAAAAAGCCACATAAGGCTGGAACTTGTGGTTTCAGCTCTTCAGCAAAATTGGTAGCTCAAGGTATGCAGTATGCTAGATTTTACATACTAGCTGTGAATAAACACATGGATGAAGCTGTGGCTCATGATTTTGCAGCAAGAGCCAGTACTGTGGTCGCAAAAGCATTTTCTATTTTTGATAGGCGTAACATACTAAGTCATTATTTAGCTGAATGTACAAGGCTTGATGTAGAAACAAATAAAGAGCTATTGGCTGAGATAAAAGTCCGTTGTGGTGATAAACATAAATATGCAGAAATTGTAGCGTGTATTGATGGGCAGGGAGTGGAGCTTGACGTCGAAAGTGCTCGTGAGCGTTTTAAGCAGAAGATGAAAATGCAATTTGTAGATTCAGTTGCAGCTAGAGTGACTAGTATTCCAGTAGATAGACTTGAGTCTGTAGTCGATGAAATGTTTGCTCTTTATATGAAAAGTTATACTAGGGAGGAAGTTCTTGCTTTATTCACTAGGTTTAAGGAAATGGCTAATGCAATGGAGGTATCTATGCATGCACATAAAGTTGCAAATGGTATCGTTGACGAAATCATTACTGATGTCGTTACAAGAGTAGCTAGTGATAGAGTTGCTAGTGATATAGTTGCTAGTAGAGTAGAAGATGATGAAGAATGTAAAGGCAGTGAGGGTGCTGCTCCTTTAGCTGTTAAACCTAGCCTCTAAGGCTATGTAGTAACTTCGCATGTCTTGCTAGCCTTTTGCCCAAAGCTAGGCACAGGGCATGCTCTTCCTGGCTGATTTCATTTTGGTCATATATTCCAGATACATGTGAAGCCCCATATGGGGTGCCACCTGTGTTAGTTGTACTAAGTTCATTGACGCTGTATGGGATCCCAATAAGAGCCATGCCATGGTGCAGTAAAGGTAAAGACATGCTTAATAGGGTCGATTCTTGGCCTCCATGCATACTTCCTGTTGCAGTAAAAACACATGCTGGTTTGTCAATTAAAGCACCTTTATGCCAAAGGGCTGCATTTTGCTCGAAGAAATATTTTAACGGGCTAGCCATAGTGCCAAATCTAGTTGGGCTTCCAAGAGCGAGTCCTGAGCATTCTTCTAAATCATTAGCCGTGACTATGTCATGTTCTAAATCTTGAGAATTATCATTTATAGGTGGAACTGTTCTAATGGATGCATCAATATCTTCAAGTTCAATTCCTCGCGCTATCAAATTGGCTAACTCAAGAGTTTTACCTGTTCGTGAATAATACAGAACTAGAATGTTCATAGTTGACCTTTAATCATGCTGTGCGTGCATCAGTCTGCCTATATGCTGTATCATTGTCAATTATCTGTAATAGATTTCCAGAGGGTATAGATGAGTAAGAGCTGTGTGCATTGTGTAGTATCTGGTCGGGTGCAAGGAGTATATTATCGAGCCTCAACAGAGGAGATTGCTCAAAAAATAGGTATCACTGGATGGGTTAGAAATATGCCTAATGGTGATGTAGAAGTTACTGCTTGTGGTGATAAAGAGCAAATACAGGAGCTAATAGCTTGGATGCACCGAGGTCCTTCACTTGCTAAGGTAGATAGTTTGGTGCAAGAAAGCATAGAACTAGAAGAATTTTCAAATTTTGAAGCAAGATATTAATTATGACATTAGAGCCAATGCAGGCAGTTATTCTGTCATTTATTCAAGGGGTTACTGAATTCCTACCAGTTTCCAGCTCAGCCCATTTAATAATTTTTCCTAAATTATTTGGTTGGCAAGATCAGGGTTTAGTTTTTGATGTAGCAGTTCATTTTGGGACATTACTAGCAGTACTTTTATACTTTAAAGATACTGTAACCGCTATGCTCCGCTATTTATTTCGCTTTGGTACGAAAACAAATCGTTTGGCTTGGTCAATAGTTATAGCAACAATACCTGTTGGGGCATGTGGCTTATTAGTCAAAATGCTGCTTTCAGAGAGTAGTTTTCGCTCAATAGATGTGATTTGCTTCTCGACCATATTATTTGGCATTCTATTATGGTTTGCAAGTTCAAAAGAAAGAGAAAAGAAATTAGCAATATCTGAATATGAAATATCACTAAAAGCAATCATCTTAATTGGTATCGCACAAGCGTTTGCTTTAATACCAGGGGCATCTAGATCGGGAGTCACACTTACAGCAGGCCTATTATTAGGCATGAGACGAGAAGCTGCCGCAAGGTTTTCATTTTTATTGTCTATACCTGTGATCTGTTTAGCGTTTTTTTTAGAAATATATGAAATTACAACGAAGAACATAGATTTTGATCTTAACACCATATTGATAGGAGTAATTAGTTCCTTCATTTTTGCTTACTTCAGTATTAAAGTTTTCATGAAGATGTTGACTAAGTTTGGCTTGGTGCCATTTGTCTTATACCGTCTGGTATTGGGGGTATTTTTATTTTGTAAATTTGTGGTTTAGAGTATGGTCCGTGAGTGAAAAACTTTTCTTCCTTTATCGATGTCAATATTATTTTTCCTTATAGAGTTTAATAATATTTTTGACTATTGAATTAATTATGAATATGAGCTCAATATTTAGAGAAAATATTGCTCAGAGTCGATGTGTGAAAATACAGTGTTTCATCATGTTCGTTATATTATTACTTGCAACCTATGAAAATCACCGTGGCCATTATGAATAAAAAACATTTAATGACAAAATGTGGATTAACATTATCAACTTCACAGTATGGTTTTGACTTTAGTGGTGTTGGTGCCGAATGGTTTTATTCTTGGCAGAGTGGGGTCTATAGTTTTAAACATGCAGCAGTATCGCTATTGAACTACTGCATGTTAACGTTAATTTTTATATTTAACAGTTTTGATAAAACTTAACTAGCTACAATTTCTTCTTTGGTATCATTAGTGACCTGAGACTTAGTATTAGTCTGAGGCTCTTCTATATAGAAAATGTATAAACCAACACTGAAAAATGCAATTGCTGCCAGATAGTGCCAAGTTATTTCTTCATTGAGCAAAAGCCATCCAAATAATGAGGCAAAAAGCGGTGTAGTAAGCCCAGAGAATGACATGAATGTTGCCGAAAATCTTTTTAGCAAGTGGCCATAAAGGTTATAGCAAATGATATTTGATATTATGCATAGAACGGCTGCATATACTATAAACATTTCTACGTCTTTAAGTATTGGTACTGGAGTCCATGCTTCTCCTGCAGTGTAAGAGTGAATCAATGCAAGAGTTCCGCCTAAAAGCATACTGGCACCATTTGCTAATATTGGTGACATCTTATGGTTTTGCATAAGATCTTTTAAAGTTATCCAGCCATAGACACTGAAAATAACTGCTCCTAAAATAGATAGTTCAGCATAACTGATGAACCAAAACTTACCAGCAGATATTTCTTGTTCAGTTTGGGTGTAAAAAATAGGTATTAAGCCAATGATGCCTATAAACATGCCATACCATTTTTTCTTATTCATTTGTTCACCAAGAAGGATGTAGGCAACAAATGCTGCAACGAATGGGGATAAGCTATAAATTAAACATGTTTTAGCTGAGCCCATATTATTAAGCCCCCATATTTCACAAATATTAGTTAGGTAAATATTTGTGACCCCAAGTATGACTAATGGTTTAATATGACGTTTTGAAATATCTAGCTTACCATTCTTTAAAAAGTAGAATGCTAGCAGCAATACGCCAGCAAAGGCCATGCGAGAGCCAATTAAGAAAAAGGGCTCAGAGTATGACAATGCTTCTTTTTGTAAAGTAAATAGACTTGCAAATAATGCAAATAATAAAAGTACGAGGTGCATGATTATTCCTTATTGATATTATTAAAAAAATCAGTTAATTGGAAAGAAGAAATCTTATCTTTCAGTGTTGCTAAATTAAGTTCAGCTTTATAGCTGTCATGTCTTCTTATGTACTCCACACAAGAATTTTCAAGAATCTTTTTGCCAATAACAATTCTATGCGGAATACCTATAAGTTCAGCGTCTTTAAATGCTACCCCTGGACGGATGTTTCTATCATCTAAAAGAACATCTACACCAGTTGCAAGAATTTTATTATAAATCTCATCAGCGATAGATTTAATTTTTTCATCTTTATGATAGCTGATTGGGATAATAATAATGCTAAATGGGGCAATAGATTCTGGCCATATTATACCATTTTCATCATGAGATTGTTCAATTGTAGCAGCAACTATTCTAGAAACACCAATACCGTAACATCCCATGGAAATCGGTTGTGGCTTACCTGCCATATTTAAAACATTGGCACCAAGTGCTTTGGAATATTTAGTGCCAAGTTGGAAAATATGCCCTAACTCTATACCGCGAGCAAATTTTAATACACCTTTACCGTCTGGGGAGGTATCCCCTTCTTTTACAGTAATTAAATCTGCAATATTTGTTGGCAAAGGAACATCACGTTCCCAATTAACACCAATGTAGTGCATATCTGTTTCATTAACACCACATGAGAAATTATTGAGTTGCAATACTTCTCTATCAGCAATTATAGGTAAATTAAGTCCAAGTGGTCCAACTGAACCAGGCTTACAGCCACAAGCTTGCTCAACTTCGGTGTCAGATGCCAGGGTTAGAGGTGATAATATATCTGGATGATTTTGGGCTTTGATTTCATTTAGCTCACGATCGCCGCGCAATAAAATCGCAATAATAGGGTTTTGAGGATCGCTACTTTTTACTAATAATGACTTTACGATAGTCTCTGAGTTTATATTTAAAAATTCTGATTGTTCATCAACAGTTTTAATGTTTGGGGTGGATATTTTTTCAATTTTGTTAAGCTCTTTAGGAGCAATTCTGTCATTTACTAGGCAAGATGCTTTTTCTATATTAGCGGCATAGCTTGAATCTGAGCTATAAACTAGGATATCTTCACCAGAATCTGCAATAGCATGGAACTCCTGCGATCTCTTTCCACCTATACTGCCAGCATCTGCATCAACTACTCTATATTTTAAGCCAATGCGTTCAATGATTTCTGCATAGGCATTAAAAAATTTTTCATAAGTACTTTCAAGACTCTCATTATCGATATGGAAGGAGTATGCATCTTTCATCATGAACTCTCTAGCACGCATTATACCAAATCTAGGTCTGATTTCGTCTCTAAATTTTGATTGAATTTGATACAGCGAGAAAGGTAATTGCTTGTAACTCTTTACATTATGACGAATTAGATCTGTTACAACTTCTTCATGGGTTGGGCCAAAGCAAAATTCACGGCCTTGGCGGTCCACAATCTTGAGTAGTTGTGGTCCAAATTCATCCCACCTACCACTTTCATCCCAGAGGTCTTTTGGTTGTACCGCTGGCATTAGTATTTCTTGAGCACCAATAGCCTGCATTTCTTCATGAACTATTTTCTCAACTTTACGTAGAACTTTAAGTCCTAAAGGTTGCCAAGAGTATAGACCTGAGCCCAGTTTATATATCAAGCCGGCACGTAGCATTAATTTATGACTAGTAAGCTGTGCATCAGCAGGGGCTTCTTTTGCAGTTGGCAAATAAAGGTTTGAAAGCTTCATGACTTCCTCCAGGGGATCCTGCGATATTTTATCAGTATTACTGAGTTAGGTAAAATTATAGTAACTTTGAGTTTATTACTATGTGGGATTATAGTTATTTCCTAGGCTCTATTCTCAAATATCATGAGTAATTAAAATAACCAATAGTGTTAAATGATGATTTAACATATGAATGGTGATTTTATGAATTACTATCATGCTCATTATTATTAACTAATGGGTTCCTGAATTTCCATAAATAAGAGGTTTTTATGTTACTAAGCCTGCAATTATTAGATGAACAAACACTAAAAATCAGAAGCCTTGATGTGGTTAGCGAGAGGAGTAACATTTTAAACGATATTTTCATTTTAAGTTCATTAGAGGGTGTTGATGAAGCAGAAGCATATGCTGAAAGTTCAAGAAAAATAATTAAAGCACTTACTGATATCTTATTCTATTGCAATATTTTTAACAAAGAAATTTTTATTGAAAATAAAGATAGCGGATTATATACATATATTACCTTGAATCAATTAATTAAATTATTGCAAGATGAAATTTTATCTGGACAAACAGAATTAACAGATAGTTTATGTGATAAATTAGAAAGTCTTAAAGAAATTATGTTGAATAATTCTTTAATGAAATTTCTGATTGAAATTTGGTCTGGCTCATCTGAAGAAATGATAGCAGCAAGAGCACGAATTGAACTGAGTATTTGTAATTTGAGAGCAGAACTTCTTAGCTGCGAAGCATTGGAAACCGTTATATCTATAGATTATAAAATAGCGTTAAATGATTACATGGCAATGGCAGAACAATGTCTGGTTGATGTTAATTATAATAATCTGGATTTGAATTTATTGTCTGAATTACCACTTAGCGTTGTTGAGCTTATATTATTGCATTCTAATAAAAATGATAATGAACTACGTTTGGTACTTTATAAGCAGGTGGCAAGTCTTAACAATTATAGCGGGCTAATATCTGAACTAGAAGAAGAAAGAAAAAATATTTTCCTACAAGAGTGCAAGCAAATTGTCGCGGCATTTTTTTTGTTGAAAATTTGTTTGTTTGGTAGAGGGTATTTACATACAAGTGAGGTTGTAGATGACGTTGATAGTGCAATTAAGGCAACAGTTAATATTCTTAATGGTAGTAATGATTGCATATTAGACGATTTTTATATCAAAATTTTAAGATGCTATCGATGTGTGAAATCTATCATTGACAATGATGTTTTTACTAAAACAACTGAAGTTGAGAAAACAAATGTAATTATTAGAGAGCAAATGAAAAAGCTTGAGGTAATGTCTGTAGATCTTGAAATGCCATGGAAAGATTTTGCGGTTAAATTACAACATAACATTGCACGAAATTATCGGGGTCGAACAAGAAGAGCAAATATTTTTTCTAAAAGAGTATTTCATGATAACCGCCATAAAGATCCACGAAAAGTTAATTATATTCATCAAGCAAATAACAACATGGAGCTTGATGATGAAGACTGGAGGTCTTCTCGTGATTTGATTGAGGAAGTTGCAGCAGAGAAGAGTGTTGATGTTACTATGGTAAATTATAAAATCAGGCGTAAATATTATTTAGATGGTAGATATCATAACTCATTTATGTTTAATGATGGTAAAGCTTATGCTATGAGTCGGGGAGAACAATGTGTTCTTGGAACTGGACGCATTAGCAAGGTGAAAATGCTGCAAAGAGAAGATGGTGAAAATTATGCACTTAAAAGAGAATCAGATACATCAGCTCTTGGACAGTTTTTGGTAACTCAGGAACGAGAAATATTAAGAATACAAGGCAAGCTTATTGGTCATCTCAGTAGGGAAGATGTTGGTAAAGAATATACTATTATTCCACTTGAACTAGGAGCTAACCTTTTAGAAGGGTTTATATTTACAGGTATAGTGGCCAGATATAATTTAAGTTTTGACGTTGCTATTAAATGTTTAGAAGAAGTTAGCAATGCGCATGAATTGCGGATAATTCACCGAGACCTTAAGCCACAAAATTTCATGATGTGGATAGATAGCGGCAATATTCATATAAAGCTAATTGATTATGGTTTGGCCGCGGTATTAGCTGTAGGTCAAGTTAAAGGCGTCAGCATTGACTCTTTAGATTCGGAAAACTCTGCAGAAGATGGGGAAATTAGAGGTTATTATGGTGGCACTATGGGGTATATGTCAGATGAATCAGGAATGCGTGGAGAGTATTCAATAAAAAGCGATATTTTTGCTATGGGATGTTTATTAGATGGAAGTTTAGGAATTTATATCCCTGAAATGACATCTGAAATGCCAGATGATAGGCCGCCAATAAGTGAGGTAATTACTTATTTGAAAATGCGCCAATCTACAGGTGAAAATATATCTCTTACTGAATGGAAAGCAGCTCCTTACATTGAAGTTCCTGAATATGCAGCTACTAGAGATTTAGATTTCACAGTTATGTATGATAATGCAATAGAGGATTATGAAGCATACAAAATGGAAAAAGAAGATGCTGATAGTAGAGTTGTCGCATGGCTAGAGACAGATCATAGTGATGAAGATGTAGCTCTAGGAGCATTACCTATACAGCTCAGACTAGGAATATAATCAAGTGCAAAATGCACTTAACTTAAAACAAAAATATAAAGCAGAGCCTTTAAAATCAAGAGGTGTGACGCAATGAAATATCTAACTAAATTAGTTCCTATGATTTCACATTGGTGAAACGCAATTTATTTAAAAGCTGAGTTTTTACTGAGCCCAAAATGGAAGCATGGTGTTTGACAACACCAATAAGTATATAAGCTAGGGTAGATCTCTGTCGGAAAATTTAAATATATTCATTTTAAAATATTGCCTAACAATATAGCAGCAAAGGGACACAGGTTGTAAACGTAATGTGCATATACATTGTGGCCTGTCATGATCTACAGCCTAGGTCAGATTGAATGGCGGATATAATTTATTTGCGCAGCTCAGATATTTATTTTTTCAGGTAATAGTATTGAACCTTTGGTCGCTCACATAAGTCTAATTAAAAATATATACAGGGTATATTCATGCCAGATATTAATGTGATTGAAAGTTCCTAGCAAGGCAGAGCTGAGGATGTTATAGACTCAATATCATTAGATGATTTAGATAGCAATAATCTAGAATATGGTCCTCTACCTAAAAATCAATATACATATACACTAGAAAAGATTTTGAAGAATTTATTAAATGATGCCCCAGATTATCAGGTGCAATTTTTTGAAAAACAAGATCAACTATATATGAAAACGAAAGAAGGAGACGTTAATTTAAATACGCTACTAAAATATGCAAACTTTAATCACATTCAATTTGATGATGCCGACTTTAATGATTATTTGAAAGCGATGATGGGAACATTTTGTTGTAAACCAGGAGGGTTTTCAAATGGAGGAGATATTGAAACGTTGCAGCAAGAAACCAGGTATAAAGAGTTATCTGTCGCTGAAATTTTTGCTATCAATATTTATACTGGCAATGATTTTTATAGAAGCTGCAATGATTTTTTAAGAGGCAATTATGCGAAATATTTAAAGACAGAGATAAATATAAGGGAATTGTTGTTAACTACTGCTATGGCTAGCTCAGGCTTAAATAAAATCACAGATACAGTTAATGTGGACTATGTATTTAGAGGTGAGAATTTAACACAAAATAAAATTGATGAAAGAATCAATGGTGTTAAGAATAGACAGAGAAATGGAAGTTATGTCTCGACAGAAACTGCATTTACTAGTACTTCAATAAACAATCCTCAGAGTGGTTTTGTGAAAGATCTAACAAGTAATATTCCTGAACAAAAAAACTGTGCTGTAGGAGTTATTTATCAAAATGCAAGAGGAATGAATGTTGCAGGATTAAGTTCATGGGGAGGATCTGAAATCGATGGGGAAGAATTTTTAATGCCTCCTTCAACACAAGTAGAATGGACTGGTTACTACCAGGAAGGAGGTAAATTTATTTTTACCGCTAAAAGCATTTGCTCTCCAAGTCATATGCTAGAAAAAACACTCGAGGTTGGGGATGCAGAAAAACCAATTGTTTATAATAATGTAAAACCTATAACGCCCCCAGCAACTGAACAGACTGACTTGCCAAGCTCAGCAAGTAACCGACCCCCTTTACCTAAAGCGCCACCACCGCCACCGCCAAGTTCAAGTAACCGACCCCCTTTACCTAAAGCGCCACCACCGCCACCGCCAAGTTCAAGTAACCGACCCCCTTTACCTAAAGCGCCACCACC
>JABJGS010000026.1 GCA_018703155.1 Francisellaceae bacterium
ATTTGCAATAATCGTTACTTAGGATTTTTTTGAAAAATCTCTTAGCTGCAGACTTGTTTCTATAGCGACTTAACATCCAGTCTATAGTATTACCTTTGGAGTCAACGGAACGATACAAGGTGTGCTTCCGATAAGTATGTATAGATAAAAATGTTCTATACACGCTTACTGGAAGCTTACAAACTAACAAAGTATGATGCCTTAAATATTAAAGTTTTTTAGTGCCTTGATGGAAAATCATTCCCCACTGATTTTCTACATTTTTCCAAATAGAAGATCTCAAAGACCAAACTGAATTAACACTAACCTCGTATGTTGCAAGGACTACTTCTTTTGATAATTGATTGATTGAGAAATCTGATACCACAAATTCCGATGGTTCTTCATTGGGTAATCGCTCTAAAATATCATTTTTAGAATATTTTTTCCCAGAGCTACCAAATTCTATGAAATCATTTAATAACAACCCATCTAATTTTTCAGCTGATGTTCGTACAGATGATTTCAACAAGGAGCACTCAAGCTCATAGATTTTTCTCTCTAGTTTTAATTCGCCATTCATCAAAAATTAACTCCCTTAAAATTTATTTCAACCGTACGCTGCAAGTTCATCTCTTATCTACATTTCAACATACAAAGGAATTGCAGTTCCGTCAAGACTGAGTCCCTAATTCATGTCAGGCAATCTGATATAATAGTAGATTTTAAATTTAAATAATTACTGAATAAGAAAACTGTACATTAGGCCTTCATCCCTACATTTCCAATAATCATGTGTCTATAAGTTTCTATACATAGTAACTGGAAGGATATCTATTATTTAACCCAGCAGATGAAACTTCGTGTCTTTCCAGCTGATGTGCATATAATTTTTTTATCTATACATGCTTACTGGAAGGGCACAGCTAGCTCAAGAGTGGCATAAAGAAAAAAATGGTAAGTTAAAACCAGAGGATGTTACAAAAAACTCCAATAAGAAAGTATGGTGGCAGTGTAAAAAGGGGCATGAGTGGGAAGCGTTAATGTTGTTAACTCTCAAGGCCACGTGCCTTAACCCTAGTGTTTTTGGCATTGGAATACTCTCATTACAATTGCTCTACAAAGAGTATAGTTTGCTTAAAATATAATAGCTAAATAGATACAATATATGTATTTTAAATCAAAGATAATATTTGCAAAACTTCGCTAAAGCAAAAGTCAGGGGATTCTTTTAAAAGCATTTCGTTAGAGCTATAGCCCCAGCAGGCAGCTACACTTTTCATTCCTGCGAATTTAGCAGATCTAATATCATGAGGGGTGTCACCTATGTACCATGATTTTTCTAGAGCAACTCCCTTTTGGGAAAGCTCAGATAGCGTTTTGTCTTTCCCATTAAGATTTATATCACCTATGATGAAATCAAAATCCTCTTCTAAGTTATATTTTTTCAGAATGCTGATAATGAGGCTGGTATCGTTTGATGAAACTATGCCAATCTTAGTATCCATCTCTTTTAGTTTTGCCAGCATTTCGCATACATTTGGATAAAGACCAATTTGCTCCGCTCTTGCAACATATGCTTTTCGCAAATCCATGGTGAAATCATGAAATACATCTGCATTTACATCAAGAGCATTAAGTCCTACAAATCTCGAAATGTTTTTTAATTCGGCTTTGGTTTTTTTAGTAAAATATTTGGGCTGTACCTTAATTAATGATTCCAAAAAAACATCAAATGAGTCAGATAAAACGTAACCTTCCCTAGAATTTGTAAGTTGTTGAATAATTTAACAAATAACTTCTAACTTCCTTAGCTATGCCATCGAGGCTGCTGGTTAGGAACTAAAATTACACCACCGAGCATGCGTAATTAGAAGATAGCCCGCTCATGCCCGACGGTCCTTCCAATAATCGTCGAATTTATTAGTGAGCTCTCAATAAGTGCGTACGCAATAAAATATTATAAGCTCACTAAATATTATGTTGACACTAAAAGTTAGCTGGTGTACTGTTGCGCGTAAATATTAGAAGTCCAATTTTATTTTAAAAGAGAATAACAATTATGTCCTTTATTTCAGAAGACAAATTCACCAACCCCATACTTAAACAAATAGCATCTGGGGATGAATCAGTTTTTTCAGGGTCGCCTGAGGACCTTGATGTAGAAGATGTTGTGCACGGCCAGACGTGGCGCCCCCTGTCTCTTGCTAGTAATAATGGCCACCTTGACATTGTAATTAGATTACTTGAAATACCCGAGGTGGCGGAAAATGCTGCAGCAAGAGATAACGAAGCCTTATTCTGCGCAGCACAAAATCGACACATAAATGTTGTTAAAAGGTTGCTTGATATGCCGCAGGTTTCAGATAATGCTGCAGTTGATGATAACTTTGTCTTGCGATTCGCAGCGCGACATAGTTACATAAGTTTAGTTAATAGATTGCTTGATATACCACAGGTGGCTGCAAATGCTACAGTTGCTGATAACATAGCCTTGCGCAGGGCAGCACAAAATGGTCACATAAATGTTGTTAATAGATTGCTTGATATACCACGGGTGGCTGCAAATGCTGCGGCAAGAAATAACGAGGCCTTGCTCTTGGCATCAATAAATGGCCTCCTAAGTGTTGTTAATAGGTTGCTTGATATACCACGGGTGGCTGCAAATGCTGCAGCTGACGACAACCGTGTCTTTCGATGTTCATCACGAAGTGGACATATAAGTGTTGTTAATAGATTGCTTGAGATACGACAGGTTGCGGCAAATGCTGCAGCAAGAAATAACGAAGCCCTGCGCGTGGCAGCACAAAATGGTCACCTAAATGTTATCAATAAGTTGCTTGAGATACCTCAGGTTGTAGGTAATGCTGCAGCAAGAAATAACATAGCCTTACGCTCAGCAGTACAAAATGGTCACAATGAAGTAGCGTATGTACTAGCAAAGCTTCAGTGGCCAAGAGGTGTGGCTGATATGCCAGATGATTTGCACGGAATCCTTCCAGCGATACAGCGTGAAGCACTGCTGGCTTCAGGTGAAAAAGAGGCTGAGGGGATGGTTAAGTGCTGGGTAAGAGGGAGGCCTATAAGTTCTACTAGTGATATTCATTACCCTAGTCATGAGCAGGGCTCTCATGAAGTGGCCGCACGTACTCCTGGTGTTATATTTACAAATATCATGCAGCATGCAGGGTATAGGGATGTGGTTGAAGAGGCTGAACGTGAAAGCAGAGCTGAAAATGTCATGAAGTCTTTATTATATTCCAGACACCTTCATAAAACATTCCAAGCTGCATATGAAAAAGGACGCAGGGAGCGCGAGGGATATGGAGAGGGTGCCATGGTCTTATATAACCCAGGTAATCGTAATACACCATGAATGTTGAGGTAACAATAAATAACATAGATTATATTTACATTTAAAAAGAGAATAACAATTATGCCCTTTATTTCAGAAGACAAATTTACCAACCCCATACTTAAACAAATGTGAACTTCCAATAAGTGTGTATACAATAAAATACTGTAGTAAATGGATCACGTAATGAATGGTTAAAAGATCTAATACTTAATTTGCCAGCCATGTATACTGCCTTAAGCTTTTTAAGGCAGCATGCATGGCAACACCCAAACAAATTGAGCTAACAATTGAAGAACGTGATTCTTTTAGGCAAAGAATAAATGACTCTGATATTGCTAGTAATGATAAAGATATTATCTTAGGATTACTTGATTTTAATAATTGGTTACAAATGCAATTACTAGAAAAAAGAATTAGTATATCTCGTTTACGTTCTATGGTGTTTGGTGAAAAGAATAGTAGTATTAATTCAGCCACCACAAAAAGTAACAAACATATTAAACCTTTAGAGATTGATAATGATATTACCGAAGGTATTGAAGAGCAATTAGATACTGAAAACATTGCACCTAGCAAACCAGGTGGTAAGCTCAGTTATCATGACTATAAACAATGCGAAACTATTAATATCAAACATGATGAATATAAGGCAGGTTATGCTTGCCCTATGGCATGTGGTGGTCGCCTATGGAATGGTTTGCCTGGCAATATTATTAAAGTTACTGGTCAAGGTTTTGCCAAAGTTACTCATTATAGGTTAGAGAAGCTACGTTGTGCTCTATGTGGATTTTATACCTCTGCCACGCTGCCAACTTATGTTAGTAATGATAAATATGATGCTACATTTAAATCGCAGTTGTGTGTATTAAAGTATTATCTTGGGTTACCCTTTTATAGGCTCCAGTCATACCAGAAAATGTTAGGTACTCCAATATCTGATGCAACTCAATGGAGTCTAGTAGAAGAAGTGGCAGATTGTGTATACCCAGTGTTTAATAGTCTATTAGGTATGGCAGATCAAGGTAACTTAATTCACATAGATGATACTAATGTAAAGATATTATCTAATATTAAAGACAATAAGAACAAAAAAACAGGTGACCGCCGTGGAGTATTTACCACTGGTATTATCTCTTATATAGAAGACAAAACTATTTATCTATATCTTACAGGCTCCAAGCATGCTGGTGAGAACATATCAGACATACTTAGTAAAAGAGAAAGTATTAACGGTAAAGTACAGTATATGTGTGATGCTTTAAGTCGTAATATTCCCAAGGCTCATGAAGTTACTTTAATCTATTGCTTAGCTCATGCAAGACGTAAATTTGTTGAGATAGAAACATTTTTTCCTAATGAGTGCGAATTTGTAATAAAACATCTATCTTCTGTTTATAAAGTTGATGCTAACGCCAAGCATAATAATCTTTCCGATATCGCTCGCTTGATATTGCATCAAAAGCATAGCAAGCCATTGATGGATAATCTTTATCAGTGGTTAAGCACTCAACTTGAGGAAAACCTTGTAGAACCTAATAATTCATTGGGCAAAGCTATTAAATATACGCTTAAACATTGGCATCCATTAACCCAATTCTTGCGTATCCCAGGTGCCCCATTAGATAACAATGTAGTTGAAGCAGCTTTGAAGATACCTATTCGTATACGCAAGAACTCTATGTTCTTTAAAACAAAGCATGGAGCGTTTGTAGGGAGTATGCTTTTATCTATCATTCAGACTTGCAATGCAGCAGATATAAACCCAGTAGAATATTTAACTGCATTGCAAGAAAATAAAAAATTAGTTTTTAAAGAGCCTAAAAGCTGGTTACCCTGGTGTTATAAGCACCAGGTTGTACCTAAAACAGCCGATGCTGCCTAAACAGTAGTTTTTTTAGATAGTTCGCGCCAAGGTGTTGGCGTGAACATAAACCTTGGGTCACCTTGGCTAAGTAGTATATGTAGGGCTTCAGCTCTAACCTCTAGGGTATCTCCCTTATCTTTTGGCCACCAGGAAAGCCTACCTTTACTAAAGCGTTTCATCATTAACCAAAAGCCATTGCTATCAAATACTAATATTTTAACAGCAGTTTTCCTTTTATTAGTAAAGGCAAATATAGCACCAGAGAAGGGGTCCTCATTTAGCTTAGATTTACAAAGGCCAGCTAATGAATCAATACCTTTACGAAAGTCAGCTGGTTCAACTGCTAATAACAATCTATGTTGCGCTGTTAACTGTAACATTATAAATCTCTCATAAACTTGGCTAGTAGTATTGATAAAGCATTATCACTTAAGTGCTCTATTATCATACTGGCACCATCAGCTCTTTTTAGTTCAACGCGGTTACCTAAAGTGATATCAATTTTCTCATGTTTAATAGATGGGGATTTCATCTCAACAAAAGGAGTGAAAGGCACACCTCTAGATACATCTTGTTTCTTTAATTTGTTGCGGATTTGTTCATGACTAATACGTAATTCACGACTAACTTGAGTCATAGAATGGTTTTCTAACAACTTTAAAGTCTTAGTCCAGATATTATCAGGAAGTCGACCTTGTTTGACTCGATTCTTGCGCCACTCATCAAGCTCAACACTTAAGGACTGTAATGTTAAAGGTGGGCTCATAATAACTCCAAATTAATTAAAACATGGAGTTAACGTTACACTTTATGGGCTTATATTATCTATACACGCTTACTGGAAGCTCACGAAATAAATGAACAGCTACCCGAAAATACATCCAACGTTCACACAAAGATAACTTGAGAACAATGTCCAGGATTATTTACTGATGTTATTAAAAATGTAAATCTAGCATTAGAAAATA
>JABJGS010000010.1 GCA_018703155.1 Francisellaceae bacterium
TATCTAGATGTTGTTGAAATTGAAATAGATTAGATGTGGGACGCATTACGTTTTGCTCTCCTGTCATTATAGGATTATTAACTACTGCATCTGTTTCCTCCGCATCAGCATGATCTATATGAGTTCCATCTAATTCTGCCTCACTATCTACTTGATTGGGAGAATGGGGCTCAGATCCATCTATGCTGTCTCCTCTATCTACTTCAACATCATTGGTTGTTGGAGGTGGTGCTGGGGGCGAGACTTCTTCTAATATTTCTAGTTGTGTTAGGCTGTTGTGGAATAAACACATTTCAGGAACATCAGCAAAGGATATTTCTCGAATAAACCTATTATATGAACTAGAGCAAAGCTCAGCGATAGAAAACTCTCTCATCAGCATCAAGTTCTCTAGGTGTGATGCTTTAGGTATTTCTAAATCATCAGCATCGTCATCATCAAAGGTTAATTTGATACTTGCTGATGTAGTATTTTGCATAGTGATTATTAAGTCTGCAAGCGTTTTGATTTTCGTGCCATTAACGTGACTAATTTTCATATTCTTATAATCTTTAGCATCATCATTATAAATATTGTTGCCATCAGCATCTTGAGCATAACTTTTAGGGATTATAGAGCTTATAAAAACTACTTCTTCATTATCTTCGTCACGAGAAATATTGCGATATTTTTTAATTTTAGCAGTATTAGAGTAAGTGGAACTTAAAAAGTTTTTTGTTAATGTTTGGAATAGAAGGCCTGAGTCCCAATAAAAACTAGGTTGTACATAGCTTGGAATCAATGGAACTAAATCATTAGCGCCATGAGCCTTATTTAGAGTTATATCACATGCATGTGAATCATTTCCACGGATAAAACTAATACTGACTGTATCACCAATATGCTTTCGTTTTATTAGAACATCATAAGGTTCAAACATGCCATCTTCAAGCATGACAGTGGCATCATCATGAATTTGAATGCCATCAATATGAGTTAAGATGTCGTTTTCTTGTAGCAAAGTGCCAGAACAAGAAAGTAATGGTACAGATTTAACTTTCAATCCAGTCGTTGTACTAGCAAGTCCAAGTGATGTTTTAGTTAAAGAGTTTAATTTGCTGGTTTTAATATTAAGTTCAGGAAATGAAGAGTGGTGGACATCACCTATCATTTTATTGTGCATGAGGAAATGTTTTACTATTGATACAGGGATGATTTGACCACTACCCTCAACACCTCTTATGCCTTGGAATGCTACACCTATCAACATATTGTTACAAATAACCGGCCCACCACTATTTCCTGGAGCAATAGCAGCTGTAAGCTGAGCGACGGGTAGTTGAATATTGCTATGTGCATAATTATGTTGATTTTCTACTCTGGAAACAGTACCTCGAGTTTTTGAGACAGTTTTCCCACCCATTGGAAAGCCATGAACTTCAATGCAATCATCTATTTTAGGGCTACGCTCTAGGAGTGGGATTGGTACAGCTCGTTCATTAAATGCTACATTATCAACTTTTAATAACGCTAAATCACAGCTAGAGTCAATAGATATGATGGTTGCCTCATACTTAGTGTTATCTCCTCGGGGGAATTTAACTGTAAGACGTTCTGCTTCAGCGACATGTGCATTAGTTACAATATAAGTTTCATCTAAATGCATAACTACGAACCCGGACCCAGAAGAGCCAGATGAAAATGGCGTAACATGTGGTCTTGTATGGGAGTATTCAATACCCCATGCTTCGATATGTAAAACTGATACATCTGGGTTAAATGCAGGTATTAATTCTGTATTCATCTCAGGAGATGAATTACTGTGTGAAGTATCTTCTGGGCTTGTATTAGTTATGATGGGGACTACTACATCTTCTTCTCTTGTTGCCATGTGGAGATCTCCTTATCAATTATATAATTATTTGTCTAGTTTTATAATTATATACATAAATCACAAATCTTTTGGGTTTGGCGTCGATAATGGCTGATATTTTCAGTTGTTTTATTGGCTGCATCTTTGGCTGGTGTGTCGAGATGCAAATTTATAGTAATTTGATGTTTAAAGTCTTGTATAAGTGTTTATAATGACAGCTGCAATAAACAAGGTTAAGAGGTGGTTATGGCTGGTCATAGTAAGTGGGCTAATATACGTTTTCGCAAAGCAGGTCAAGATGCTAAACGAGGGAAGTTGTTTACCAAACTGATTCGGGCTATTGTTCAGGCAGTAAAAGAAGGCGGTGGTGGTGAAGTTGAAAATAATCCTGGTTTAAGAAATGCTATTGATAAAGCTTTGTCTGGCAACATGACACGTGATGTTATAGATAGGGCGATAAAGAAAGCTGCTGGCGGCGACGATGGTAAGATTATGGAGCGCATTAATTATGAAGGTTATGGGCCAGATGGAGTAGCTGTTTTAGTAGACTGTATGACTGATAATAAAAATCGTACTGTTGCAGAAGTTCGGCATGCTTTTTCAAAGCATGGTGGAAACTTGGGTACTTCAGGATCCGTTGCTTATCTATTTTCCAATGTTGGACACATACTAGTTGGTGCAAATGCTAATGAAGAAGAGCTATTTGAAATAGCTGTTGAATCTGGTGCTGAAGATGTTGAATTACAAGATGATAATACATTCTTTATTCAAGTTGAATCAAAAAGCCTATATTTAGCAAAGGCAGCTATTATTAAAGCAGGCATGGAAGTTTTATCAGCAGAGAATCACATGGTAGCATCAACATCTACAGAGTTAAATTTTGATGACTCTGAAAAAGTAATGAGATTAATCGATCGTTTAGAAGATTTAGATGATGTACAAGATGTTTATACTAATGCAGATTTCGATGACGTTTTTCTAGCAAGTATGGGATAGATAAATTATATGCGGGTATTAGGGATAGATCCGGGCTCAAGAAGTACTGGTTTTGGTATTGTAAATTATCGTAGTAATAAAATAAACTACGTCACTAGTGGGCATATAAAAGCACAAGGAAATAATCTTTCGCAAAGATTAAAAGAGATATTTGAAGGCATTTCTGCCGTGATCCTTAATTATAAACCAGATTGCGTTGCCATAGAGCAAGTATTTGTGCATAAGAATGTTAGTTCAGCATTGAAACTTGGTCATGCTCGAGGGGCTGCCATGGTTGCAGTAGCAAACTATAATCTTGAAATTGCTGAGTATACGCCAAGATACATAAAAAAGTCTGTTGTAGGCTATGGCGGGGCTGAGAAGGAGCAGGTACAGCAAATGGTCATGATGATTTTAGGTATAGAAAATAAACCACAGGAAGATGCTGCAGATGCATTAGCGTGTGCTATTTGTCATAGTCATCAGCAAGTTGGAGTCGTGCAATGATTGGGAAGTTAACCGGAACTATTTTAGAGAAAACGCCACCTTTAATCTTGATTGAAGTACAGGGTATTGGCTATGAAGTTAGCACCTCAATGAATACTATTGCTGAGTTACCTGATACAGGAAAGATAGCTTCTTTATTAATTCATAGTCAAACTAGAGATGATGGCACTTTTCTTTATGGTTTTATTAATAATGAAGAAAAGTGGGTATTTCGAGAGCTCATAAGGATTTCTGGGGTTGGTCCTAAACTTGCTTTGGCAATTTTATCTGGAATGAGCGTGGTTGAACTGGGGGAATGTGTTGTAAACAGACAGCCAGACAGACTAGTGAAATTACCTGGAGTTGGTAAGAAAACTGCTGAACGCTTGGTGGTTGAATTACAAGATAGATTAGATAAAATAACACCCTCTGGAGTTGTGTTTTCTCAGTTGTTAATGAGTGGGCAAAAAGATGATAGTGCTAGTAAAATAATAAATGAATCTATAGGTGCATTGATATCTTTAGGATATAAAACTCCTCAGGCTCGAGGTGCGGTTGATAGTGTCTATGACGATACTTTAACTAGAGATGAAATTATTAAATTAGCTCTACAAAAATTAGCAGGATAGTTATGTTAGAAATGGACAATATTATATCTCCAGAGGTGCAGTTAGGCGATGGAGGAGAGATAGAAGGCAGTATCCGTCCTAAAACCTTGGTTGATTACGTTGGTCAACCTGTTGCCTGTGAGCAATTAGATATATTTATTGAGGCTGCTAAACGGCGTAAAGAAAGTATGGATCATATTTTATTATATGGGCCTCCTGGGCTTGGTAAAACAACGTTAGCAAATATTATTGCTAATGAGATGGGTGTTGCAATAAAACAAACTTCAGGTCCGGTTCTAGAAAAAGCTGGTGATTTAGCTGCAATGTTAACTAATCTTGAAGCAGGAGATGTATTATTTATTGATGAGATACATCGCATGTCACCTCATATAGAGGAAATTTTATATCCAGCAATGGA
>JABJGS010000020.1 GCA_018703155.1 Francisellaceae bacterium
CTTCTGGGCAGATTCCTACGTATTACTCACCCGTCCGCCACTCGTCAGCACTCCGAAGAGCCTGTTACCGTTCGACTTGCATGTGTTAAGCATACCGCCAGCGTTCAATCTGAGCCAAGATCAAACTCTTCAATTGAAGTTGTTGTTCCGAAGAACTGTCTTTTTCGATAGATTAAAATCTATCTAGTCTTTTCGTTGGCTCCTGTTAATCTTAGGCACCCACACAAATTACTACTTCCTTTTTAAAGAACATTCCAGATTCTCTGTAGCCTCTGGCCCCGCCACTTGGTTAGTACCCGGCGAGTTCGTGTATCTTACCAATGTTAGGTTTAATGTCAACAAATTATTAATAAATATTTCGTTCCCTGACTACGCTGCCATTACAAACAGACTTCAATTTAAGAATAACCCTGGTTAACACTGCTTTTAACAGACCTTAAAAACATAAACACTGTTTTATCTTGCGGGATCACTGCAAAGCCTTTAAAATCATTAAACAATCATGATAATCACAGGATATATTTGTAATAATAACAGGAGGGCGA
The DNA here is from genome assembly GCA_018703155.1 of Francisellaceae bacterium. Taxonomy (GTDB): domain Bacteria; phylum Pseudomonadota; class Gammaproteobacteria; order UBA6186; family Azoamicaceae; genus JABJGS01. The sequence continues at coordinate 546 of JABJGS010000020.1, forward strand.
CATGCCAGGAAATGGAACTTCAGCTACACAACCAAATACTACTCCAGCATCAAATTTTGCATCAAACCTAATAGACGGTAAGTTTTGGGGACAATTACTCCTCTACCCATTGCGCTCCTTACCAACAGATTTTGATAACCTCAGCCGAAGGATAGATACATCCTCCAGCTTAGTTAGAGTCTTGACTGCGGTAATGGGCATTGCAGCTGGTGCTGTAGCTGTTTTTTTCTGGCCCTTCTTGAGCTCATGGGTTCTTAATATTGTTACAGCATTTTTTGGGGAAGCTTTAGCAACATCTTGGTTGGGTGTATTACTAAAAGCTTATGTTGGCGGCGCCTTAATTGGCTCTGTAGCAAAATTTTCTGTTAGTGATGTTGGCTTACGTTTAGTTAATAGCTGTAGATATAGTGATCCAGATTATTTTCTTAGTAACAGTGATGTTAGAAGATTACTTGAAGAATTTCCTGATCACCTCGATGAAGATGAGATTAGAGAACTAGCTAAAGCTTTAGTTATTGCAATAAGAGCTAATGCCCCAATACCAGGGATAGAAAATATTGGTGGTCGCGAAGTATATATAGAAATATTTACTCGTTTTAAAGCTGGAGATATTTCATGCTTAGAACAAGCCATCAAAATCCTCCGGGCCGTAGATAATGAACTTGATAGAGTTGATGCTCAATTAGCAGAACTTGAACGTGAGTTGGCTGAGCGCCACCCAAGGACTCCAAGACCAGCTGCTGATCTTGTGGATATAAGTGCTTCTTCTTTACATCGCAGTGCATCAGATCCAACCTTAAATCATTCATCCCCAATTCGCGATGATGATTCTCTCAGCCATGATGATGCGGTCGCAAGTGCTGTTTTAACAGAGAGAGCAATAGCTGAACCAAGGCCATCCACGCGTTTAACTCATGCTGATAGAGGAAACCCTGCGCAGCAACGTTGGTCATCACTCTTGCGCAGAATGGATAGCATGCCGGATGCTCATGCCAGAATTCGTGCAGAAAATGGTTCTGGGGCTGGTGGCTATGGTACTGACAGGCCTCCGACTACGGTTATCTCTAGCTCAGCAGTACCTGATGCAGACGAGCTTCTTGTGAGGATCCAGCAAGCTAGACAAGCGTGCCGAAATGCTAGAGAAACCCGCCAGGGTAGAATAGGGCTTGCATGTTATCAACCTAGAAGGCGGGAGGAACGAGACAGATTGCCAACTCACCATGTTATTGATATTGAAAGTTTACGTCACAGAGAAGATGATGAGGTAGCACTTCATATTGCATTAGCCCCGCCTCCATCACTCCACAGCAGCCACCACAGTCGCAGTCGCAGCACCTCGCCATCAGACTCTCTTCACCTAGAGCTAGTTAGCGTGGACTTAGCTGATGACAGGGATAGCACTAATGTCAGGCGTAGCTCTCCGACTCCATCCGTCTAAAACTAAAAAAGAATTTTTATTACTATTCCTCTTCAGAGTCAATTTGCTCACAATATGAACATTCTTTTTGTGGGCAAACTTTCTCTTTACCTCTAGATTTAGTTTCTTTGAGAGTAGTAATGGGCCAGCTACAATCAGGACATGGTGTGTTTATTGGCTCATGTTTAACTGAATATTTACAAGTTGGGTACCCATTGCAAGCGTAAAAAAATGTGCCATAACGTGACCGGCGCTTAAACAAATTCTCTTTTTTACAAGTAGGACACTGTACATCAGTGTCTTCAGGCTTATTTAAAGATTCTATGAATTTACATTTTGGATAACCAGAACAACCAATAAATTTACCATACTTACCAAATCGATAAATTAGGTCTTCTTCACATTTGGGGCATTTTTTATCAGGAACTACTTCTGGTTCAGATCCTTCTTGAGCTCCCTCAGCATCAGGGTTTAAACTACGGGTATACTTACAATCAGGATAACTAACACAACCTATGAATCGACCGCGCTTCCCTAATCTAATAGATAGCTCTCCCTGACACTCAGGGCACCTTTCATCTATTTTTTCTTGTGTTACATCACTACGTGAGACACTTTCTTCAATTTCTTTGATCTGACTAATAAATGGCCGCCAAAACTCTTCAAGTAAAGGTTTCCATTCCTTTTCACCCCGAGCAATTGCATCCAACTCATCTTCAAGATGTGCAGTAAATTCATAATCAACATATTGATGAAAATAATTAGTTAAAAATTTACTTACTATTCTGCCAACATCAGTGGGATGAAATCGTTTTGTTATTATTTCAACATATTCTCTATTCTTCAAAGTGGAAATAATAGCTGCATATGTTGAAGGACGCCCAATACCATGCTCTTCTAAGGCTTTAACTAAAGTTGCCTCTGAATATCTAGGTGGTGGCTCAGTAAAATGTTGTTCTGTTAAAATATCTTTTAATGCAACAACATCCCCTTCACTAAAGTCTGGAAGAAAATTATCTTTCTCCTCATCTTGCCCATCATCTTTCACCTCATGATAAACCTGCATATAACCAGCTGCTTTGAGCACTGATCCTGTAGCCCTAAACATTCCTGCACCACCACAAGAAAAATCAATCGAAACTTGATCAAAAATAGCTGCTACCATTTGGCATGCTACCGTTCTCTGCCATATTAATTGATACAACTTAAATTGTTCATCATTTAAATGCTCTTTAACGATCGTTGGTGTGCGCATAACAGAAGTTGGTCTAATAGCCTCATGCGCCTCTTGTGCATTTTTCGCCTTTGTTTTGTATTCTTTCGGGGAATCTGGCAAAAATTCTTTCCCATAACGCTTTTCAATCAGCTCACGAATTTCATCTATAGCCTCTGCAGCCAAGTTTACTGAATCTGTCCTCATATAGGAGATTAAACCTACCGCTCCACCACCAACATCAATCCCTTCATACAACTGCTGGGCTATCTTCATAGTTCGCTGGGTGGTAAACCCTAACTTCTTCACCGCCTCCTGTTGTAACGTGGAGGTTATAAATGGTGCTACAGGGTTACGTCGTCGCTGTGACTTAACAACCTTCTCAACAATCAATTTCCCTTGTGCGGCATCCTCTAAAGCTGTTTTAGCTGAGCTCGCCTCATTTTCTTTAGTAATAGAAAATTGTGTTAATTTATCACTTTGATAGTGAGTTAGTTTAGCTTTAAACTCAGACTCTTCTTTCTCAAGCTTTGCTGCTATAGTCCAATACTCTTGCGATATAAATTTTTCTATGTCTAACTCACGCTCTGCGATCAAACGTAAAGCTGGACTTTGCACCCTACCGGCAGACAAACCGCGTCTAATTTTTTTCCATAGCAATGGTGACAGATTAAACCCAACCAAATAATCTAATGCTCGCCGTGCTTGCTGCGCATGTATTAAATCAATAGCAAGCTCTCTTGGATTAGCGACAGCCTCTTGCACCGCTTTTTTAGTAATTTCATAAAAAGCCACACGATACATTGGTTTATTTTTTAAACCACGCTTAGACTTAATGATTTCATGAAGATGCCAGGATATAGCCTCTCCTTCACGATCCGGATCCGTTGCGAGATATAAATCATCTGCATCTTTTAATTCTTTACAAATTTTATCAACATGTTTTGAGTTTTTGTCTATGAGCGCATAAGTCATAGCAAAATCTTCATCAGGCTTCACTGCGCCCTCTTTCGGTATTAAATCCCGAACATGCCCATATGAAGCTAGTATTGTAAAATCATCACCTAGATATTTTTTGAGTGTCTTCGCCTTTGCCGGCGACTCCACTATAAGCAAGTGCTTAGCCATTAGTCAAACCAATAATTTATGTACCCTGTTAGTAGACTGAACCAATTGCTTAGCAGTCCCACTAACTCTTTTAGCACATTTATCTTACCCTATCCAAGGGTATATTTAAAAGTACCACTTTTTTAATTTGTGCCATGAAGTTAATTAAGTTCATTTATAACTAGGTCATATTTAGTTATGGGACTTTTTGATTCGGAAATTATCGCCAGACTCACATCCTCCATAACTTTGTAAATCATTAACTGTCCGATACGATCTTCTAAAGCGAGAGAACGCATATCTTCCTCGATACTCAAGACCTCATTACCCCCAGCCTGTAATGGCCGCTTCTTTCTATATTTGGTCGCCAATCTTTTATATATAGACAACAATGTCCCATCAGTGATCCCTTGCTTTGCCCCCAAATTAACCACTGCGGTTTGGTATATACCCTCCATCTCCAAAGAATTTGTTAAAGATATAACTCTACCGACAAATGGTACATCACCATTCTTAGCATAAATAGTCCCTGGCAACTTTAGCTCTCTCTCTGCAATAACCTTCATGCCAGCAAATACTGGAGCAAATATTTTTGTAATCCTCAGCTTGTTGACCTTTTTGTCAGAAATTTCAAGGTAGGCCTCACCTATTTTATTAGCAACAAGACCATATTTATCCCCATTATCTGGATCCGCAAGTTTGTTGGATGCCTCGATCACATCAAACCTAGTTACATCTTTAGGTATGTCGTAAACATGTATCGCATCACCTATCCCAATAAAGGTAACGTCTGCTTCAGCCAAACGCACCTCAGGCAAAGATTCATACTCTTTTTCCTCTAATATGTATAGATTTTGCAAATAAGGCATAATATCGTTTCTTGCTAAAGGCTTGCCTTGTTGCGAATGAATAACACGCATTGTTGGACTTAATTTTACAGTTTCAGCAGCAATAACCACATTGCATAGTCCCAAGGTTAGACATATTATGCCAGCCAACATTCTCATTAGTTTCTCTCCCTAGAACATTCATCCACAATTTTACTATACACCAGACGTTAGAATATAGTGAGAAATTAGGGTACAATATGTAGTTTGAAAACGAACTGCTTATTATCATGAAAAAATTATCACTTATTTATTTCCCAAACCCGAAATTAAAGCTTGTTGCCACTTCAGTTGACGAAATAACTGATGCTATTCGTGATATAGCCCAACAAATGGAACAAATAATGTACAGTGCTGATGGCGTTGGTCTTGCAGCAACCCAGGTAGATGTTCAAAAGAGAATCATCTTAATAGATATAACCTCTAATCGCTCAGCACCCCAATGCCTAATTAACCCCAAAATAATAAGTGGTGAAGGCAACATGAAAACACCAGAAGGTTGTTTATCATTCCCGGGAATATATGCAAAAGTTAAGCGCCATCATGATGTAATTGTTGAATACAGAAACTTAGATTGGGAAATTAAAACCATGGAAGCTAAAGGTGGGCTCTTAAGTGCTTGCCTACAGCATGAAATAGATCATCTTGACGGTATTACCTTCTATGATCACCTGTCATCTCTTAAACAAAAAATGCTCAAAGAAAAAATTCGTAAAATGAAGGTGAAAAATTAAATGCGTATTGTTTTTGCTGGGACACCACATTTTGCCCAAGTTATTTTAAACAAAATATTAAAAGATCCAAGCATTAATATTGCTGGAGTCTTAACTCAACCAGATAGAAGATCTGGGCGTGGCAAAAAAATATCGTCATCCCCTGTGAAAATGCTAGCCCAAGACTATGATCTCAGCATTATTCAGCCAGTAAATTTAAAAGATCCTGATAGTATTGAAGCAAAGCAATTGCGCGACTGGCAGCCAGACTTAATGATTGTAGCAGCATATGGATTAATACTACCTCAATATATCTTAGATATCCCTATATATGGATGTATTAATGCACATGCCTCATTGCTCCCAAGATGGCGTGGGGCAGCCCCAATTCAGCATGCTCTTTTAAGTGGTGACCCCAAAACTGGGATCAGTATAATGCAAATGGAAAAAGGCCTTGATAGTGGACCAGTTATCTCCATGGAGAGTATTCGTGTTGCCAATGATGATACAGCAGGAATAATACACGACAAACTTGCTACTTTGGCCGCTCAAATGATCTATCAAACAATCCATGACTTTCAAGATCATAAAATATCATCCACCACTCAAGACCACACCAGCGCCAATTATGCCCACAAACTTGACAAGCAAGATGCAAAAATTGATTGGCATAATCAAGTGGCGGACATAGAAAGAGCCATTCGCGCCTATAATCCATGGCCCATCGCACACACAGTTATAAACAATACAGTTATTAGGATTTTCTCAGCCAGTATCTTAAAACAAAATCCCCTGGTGCCATGTGGCACTATTGTGAAAATTTCTAAAACAGGAATTGAAGTTGCTGCAACCGGAGGCATTATTAATATTACTCGCCTGCAATTGCCTGGGAAAAAACCTATTCAAGTTCAAGATTTTGTCAACTCTCTCCCTAATGGCTTTGCCCAAGGTGCCCACTGTGAATAATGAACGCTTAATTGCCGCTAGAATTATTAAATCCGTATGTGAAAATAAAACACCTCTTCCTGTTGCTATAAAAAACATTTGCAACAAAACAGGTTTCAACAAAACCCCATGGCTACATAACATTTGTTACAGTGTGATCCGTCACTTGCAGCAATTAGAGTTCATCGTAAACTTGCTACTACAAAAGCCTATACGTAAAAAAGATAATATAGTGCACTATGTGCTACTTATAGGTATTTGCCAGATTCGCTTTCTTGATACGCCACACCATATTGCTGTTGATAGTGGTGTTAAAGCTGGCAAAAAAACCAAAATCCCATGGGCTGCTAAGCTAATAAATGCAATCCTGCAAAATTATATTCGTCGAGATAAGCAAGGCATTGTCATCGAGACCAAAGAAGCTAAATTCTCGCATCCTCAATGGTTAATCGATACTATAGAGTCTAGCTACCCAGGTAAATCTGAAGAAATATTCACTGTTAACAATATGCATCCCCCATATACGATCAGAGTGAATGCCAGTAAAACATCTACATCTGAATATCTGGATATGCTAAAACATAATGATATTGCCCACAGCATTCACGAATTTCTGCCTTACTGCCTACACATTAAACAATCTATCGATGCTCAAAAACTTCCCGGGTATGAAGCAGGACTGTTCTATGTACAAGACGCCGCCCCACAACTAACACCAACA
>JABJGS010000067.1 GCA_018703155.1 Francisellaceae bacterium
CGCCACCGCTGTCACTTTCGCCACCGCTGTCACTTTCGCCACCGCTGTCACTTTCGCCACCGCTGTCACTTTCGCCACCGCTGTCACTTTCGCCACCGCTGTCACTTTTTCCGCCGCCGGCACTTTTTCCGCCGCCGGCACTTTTTCCGCCGCCGGCACTTTTTCCGCCGCCGGCACTTTTTCCGCCGCTGCCACCGGTGGCACCACCGGCACCGCCGCCGCCGTCGCCGCCGCCGCCGCCGCCGCCACCACCACCACCAGCAGGACCACCTTCACTAGCTCCAATGCTTCCGCCCATTTCTGCTGCACCTTTGCCATAGTCACCAACAGCTTTAGTTGCAGCTCCACCAGCTTTTTGCATTTCGCCCTTACCTTTTTCAAAGGTACCCTTGGCTGCCTCAACAGCACTCATATCTGTTTGTTCCCCAGAGCCACCAATCCATCGTAGAACTTTATCTGGAAGAATATGGATAAGGGAAAAGCATTTATTTAATACCGCAAGAACTAAGCCCATATAAAGCATCAGAGGTAATAAAATTGAAGCAAAAAGAGCAGGGGCTATTTGCCAAATGCTATCTATAGTTGCTGCTAATCCATAGTTTATATAACCAACGAATACATTGAATAGCCTGCCACCAAGAATAAATCCAAAGATCATTAACGTTGGCCGTAAGAATAATCCAGCTAAGATCATTAACCCCGATTTTGCTGGTCCTAATTCATCCTGAGCTGGAGAAATTAATCCTAATGCCATTACCGGGGCAGAGACTATAGCTTCTATTACCAGAAGCAGCCATCCTAGAAATGCTACTGAAAACATCATATAGGGCACCATTGGTATCCAGACTCCAAAGGTCGCACCAATTCCCCAGAGGAATACGAAAAATCCCATCATCGGCATAAATAGAGTTGTTATTATAGATATACCGGTAGCAAAACCTGGGTTAGAGCAAGCACAAATGGCTAAAACTGTAGATAAAACAATTAAAAGAAATGCTAAAACAATCCAGGTTATTTCAGCTACAAGAAGTAGTTCTTGACCAAATCTCGCCATAGAGACAAGAGGATCAGATCCTCCCGTTATCATATTAGCCCAGTTATTAGCCATATCTCCAGCCATTTTTCGGGTAATACCATCGATTGGTCCCATGTTGGAGCCACCGCCATTTTGAGAGCGAAATCCACCATTATTATCAAATGTGTATGTATCATCACGTAGGTAGGTTTCAACTTGATCATAGTATTCATCATACATATATCTGGGTCCATTGGTAACACCATCTTTTTTTTTGCCAAGTAAACTTTTTATGATTGGTTCGTGTGTTATTGTTGAATCAATAGATGCTACTCCATCCATAACGCTTGGTGTTGCTTGTCCTCGGGCCAAAAAGAAGTAAAACTGTCCAGCTGAGCTCCATCCCACAGATTTACCTAACTTTGTTAACCCAGAGTTTTCAGTGCCAGCAACCTTGACAAGTGAGCTGATAGTTGAGATATATGCTGCCCTACCAGCATAAATATAGCCCTTAACCTCTGCTGGGCCTACAAATACTCCATTAGGAAAATAGATTGGATCCTTCGAACTAGGGTATGATCTTGGCATTAGGTAACCACTAGCGATACCTTCAAAAATAGGAGATACAGCAGCAACCCCATTTTTTATGGCAGCGAATTTAGTTTCTAAATTAGTTATAGCTAGTGATTTGGCCTGAGCAGCTGTTAATGCTGGACCAGATGCATGCTTTGCTGAAGTACTAACAGAAATTGGCCGTTTACCACACATATATTGCCAGTTAGGATCAGTATCATTTTGCACTCCGATATAAACATTTCCAGTGGCCTCAACAAGATCACTATTGGAACTAGTTGTATCAATGTCATCAAGATAAAATTGTATCAGATTGCCTTTAGTTCTAAGAAGGTTGACCTTTTGTATCTTTTTGCTGTCTGTTGGCTCCACAAAAGGTAAATGTCCAGTTGCTAATGCATGAGCACCATACATGCAAACAATACTTGGCCAATATCCTTTTACTATTGGATTTTTAACGCCATCATATGTCTTGCCTCCGGGGAATAAATTTTGAAGAGCTTGACTTGAGCCTGGAACTGTGCTCACTTTACCATCTGCAGCACCAGTCATTTTTGCTATTTTTACAGCTGAGCGTCCAGCAGCATTTTGTTCTAAAACAACATTCCAGATAGTATTGGCAGCGCCAATGCTTTGGAGAATAATCCACATAACCAGGCTTTGGATCATGGAGTAGCCAGATGAAGGACTTGGTACTAGTAAAATCATACCAGTCACTGAACGAAATGGGGTCCAAATGCCTGAAAACTTTTTCCCCATAGCTGAGCCTTCTTGGGCTGTATTTACAGTAGACAAGATAGTTATATAACCAAGAATCAGGATCCCAACAGTAGAAACAATGAGATTAAATTTTTCGAACATAGCACTAAGTGCTGGTGCTGTGCCTGCACCTAAGGAAACATTACCAACTTGACCACCAAATAATTGTGCTAAGTATCTTAAAGATTGATCACTTGGGACAACTTCAAATACCCCTGCAACAGCTGGGGAGGCAATTAAGTACAATATGATAAAGATGCCTATACGCATGGGTATTCCTATATAATTATGAGTTTAGCCAATCTCGAAATGAGCAACCTAATTTTCTTGAACGGAGTTGAAATCTCCAAAAGTGATATCTAAATGCAAATACCAAGGAATAAAGTGATAAACTAAATACCATTATGGTAGAAAGTAAACTTTTATAAATGAAGATTTGGTAAAAAGCATAAGCTAATAATATTGTTGCCATTGTTACAAATAAATATACTAGTTTAGAGTAGTATCTATCGGTACTCTGAAGTTGTTCATCACTAATGTTTAGTCGTCTCATTGCTTCTTCAAATTCTTCTGTTCGATTAGCTTGTTCGACAGAGAATAATTCTTTAGCGCGAGTTGTTATATATTTAGTATTTCTTTTATGATCCGAGAAACCAAACCATTGATCGGCTCTTATATTGACAAATACGCCTAATATTTTCCCCGTACTTTTTAATACGCCCATAAACCCCTCTAGGAACAACCATTGACTTAGTACTAATATAATATGAGAATTGGGCTATTAGCAAAATTATAATCATAGGTATTGTTGACACCAACTATACTTATTTAAATAACTACCGGTGTGTACACCAGGTTTTACACTAGTAATAGGTGATAGGTATGCCAGATCTTCATTTAGACGCAATTAATGCTTTCTGGGATAGCTATGATCGAAGAACATTATATCGAGTTATCGTATCCTTAGAGCGTGCCGAGACATGGGCATTAGATCGTGAAAAAGACGTTGAGCCTGCTGTGATTAATCTTGGTAAGGCAATAGATTCTGCATCTGGATTTGATATTACTGATGAAGCATTGATTATTAGGTTGCTTGCAAACACTCACTCAGGACGAGCGATGCGTATTTTACAAGCCCTTGATATGGCAAGGCCTGGAACTGCATCACAACTATTGATGTACGCTGAAGATGCTAGTGAAGGCAAGGGAGGTAAGCCAATAGACTTGTATGCAAAATTATTTATAAGTCGTAATCTGGTATTTGAAAGATTACAGTTATTGTCTAGGGTATTTTCACCGCAACGTATTACTTTGTTGGTTAAGTCGCTTGAAAAGTTATATGAAAAAGAAAGTTCGTGAAATGCTAAAGGTATATCTTGAGAAGATTAAGTACTATAATGTGACAGATGTGACAGATGTGACAGATGTGAGAGTAAGTGCCTTATGAAATATTTTGCAGTTTTACTTATAATAGTTCCATTAATGGCCGAGGCTGTACCTTTTGGCAATAACAGAATAAAGGCGATTCAGACAATACCTCTGCGTGAAAAAACATATGGTTTAGAGAAAGATTCAGAAGGAAATTATATAAAACCAGAGCCTTATGTAATGCAAGAAAAAAAGGAAATACCCAAGAGAAAGGCTTATAAGTCTGAAACTACATATAATCCAAGCTCAACTAAAGATAGTGATTGGGATTATTATAATGATTTCTATTCGACAGATTTTCCTGATGAAGGCGGGAATAATAGTGGGACTAAAGACTCAGGCAGTAATGTTTGGGGATATTAATTAATATTTTACGGAGATACAAGGATGTTAAATACACTGGCCCGTACCTGGGTAGTAACTTTATTCTTAATACTTTTCAGCGCTAAAGTTTTTGCAACTGATCCAACCACTACCGTTAACCATCAATGGAATGCAGATCTTAGTCCCGTTACTGATGCCTTAACAGATAGGAATGGTGTTCTACCTACGAGTATGAGAAACGTTGAGACGTCGGTAAGTAATTTAGCCACAGATATTCAATCTGTTGATACCTCAGTAAATGCGCTAAACGAAGGAATGGATCGAATATTCCTCTTAGTTCAGTGTACAGTGCAAATGTTTAAGGATGAAATATGGGGGCTGAATTTAACGCAATTGATGGTACAGGATAGATTGTTAATTGAGGCTGGAAAACAAGTAGAAAAAATCACTAAAGATCAATCAAACACATTTTTTGATCAAATTTATACCGCGGATGCCCTATTGCAAGGCATAACACCGCTAACTTTTTTGCAAACAGGAGTCGCTGCGTCAGCTACGATTGCATCTTATGTTGACTCAGTTCAGTCTGTTAAGTTCAGTGATGTAGCTAAGTTGAAAAGTGAAATTGATGATGCAAATTCAGACGGAGAAGATGACGCTGCAGCGGGCAAAAAGCAGATGCTTGATTCAATAATGGCTGCCAGTTATTTAACCAGTAGCATGTTTGCTGATTTTTACGGAAAATTTGCAGAAGTTGAACTGGGAGAAGATGATTCGATTAACCAGTCTGCTGACCAACAGTTTCAAGCAATAATAGATACTTATTTTACTCCACCAGAGGGCTGTGCTGGCTCAGCACCACAACTTGATTGCCTTAACAATCCTAATGCCCAAGGTTTATTAGGGCAGGGGGCAAATACTCCTACTGTTGGCACTCCAGACCCAGTTCCTCCTTTAGAGGTGAAAGATTTGGATGGCTGCATGTTGAATGATTATCTTTTGAGTAGTCGCATAGAAAAAATTAAAGATAGTAGTAATAAAGACGTTAATGAGCCAATGAGCGCATACCTTCTTGAAAAGAAGAGAATGGAAATGTTGGTAGATTCTAGTCTAATAACTGAAGATTCAGGTATACATGCTATGATGCGTAGGACAAATGCTTTGTTAGGACAACTAGTTTCTAAAGTTCAAAAAACTGAAGAGTCTGCCCAAAAATCAATAGTACTGATGGGAATGATGTTCAATGCACAAAATGCATCTACGTTGGAATATCTTAAGAGCTCTCTGAAGTCAGGAGCAGTAATGGCGGAGGTAACATCACCTAATGGGGCACCACAAGAACGACCAGAAAGTGATTCAGATGAAGATACAGAAACAGAAGATACAGGTGGTACTGTCGATCCAAATGATATACCGCTAGATTAAATGATATAGCGTAACCTCTTTGTTGAGGTTACGCTTCCATGTGGTTGATATATGTATATTTTCACTTATCCAATATACTGGTTTTATAACCCAATATACTCAAAAATTACAGTTGCGATAGTTTTTGCATTTTTGTTTTATAGCTTTTTTAATATAGAGACTATTCTTCCATTATCTTTTATAACACTAATTGTAATTCTACTACTATCTGTTTTTTCTTGTTCGATAAAAGATAGCTCTCAAAAGGATAGTTTATTTGAGCCTGATAAATTAAGAGGTATTGGGAAAATTATTATATGGCAGATCATAATATCTGTAATTACTTTTTTTATATTAAACATAATAATAAAAATGCAAACTTTGTATTTAAGTACTAATTTTCAAATAGACATTAGTGCTTACGCAGATAAAAGAATTATAGTTTATGCCGTTATATATCCGTGGATACTGTGTGTTTTTTTTGCAGCAAATATACTATTTATCTTGAAAGTAAAGCGGGAACCATTTTTGGTGAAGATCATTTTTGATACTCCTAAACGTCACCCAGCGCTATTTTTACATAATGCTTTTTGTGGTATGACATATTTATATTCATCGAACAGCCTAATATTTATTATAGGGATATTTACTATCATCCTATCTGAGTTGTGCTTGGAGAACATTGGTTTGTCTCTATTTAGATCGCCAATAATTTCAACTATGGTGGTCGTGTTAGTAATAGGTGCAAATATTATTGTAAATATTGTCAGAGCGAAAATATTTATGCTTCGACGGCAGAAGTTTGTCACACAAATATTACTAATGATGTTAATTAATATATTGTTAATAGTTACGTTATTTTATATTAGTGCGCGTATAGGGATATATGAAATCTATGCAGGACTAAAATATGAATCTAAATTTGCAGAGATTCTAATTCATAATAGAAGCGCCTGTACAATAGCATTACTTTTGGTTGTTAGTCAGTGGTTCGTGCAAGGATTTTCTAGTTATATTGTTAAAATGATAAAAGGGGTAAGTATAGCTAAAATGTACAGTGTAACCTTGGTTTTCCCTGTGTCGTTAAGTATTATTCTATATTATATTGATTTATCTTCGCTTATCTCGGTAACGCAGCAACAGTTGGATAATAAAGTAATATTATCGGTTACAGTGGTATCCTCATTGCTTGTCTATTTATACCAATACAAAGGGGTTCGCGATACACTTTCCTTCTATGCTTACGGATTAACTGATAAAATAACTCAGCGCAAGAATTTACTTGATTACTATAAATTTTTATTTCCTCTTACCAGTGCTTTCCTCGGGGTGATCATTCTTAATGGGTGGTATGGGATACTATTTTCCTGGGGAGCTACTTATATTAGTGCTTTGTTTGCATATTGGTTTTATATCGCTTATGGTGCAGTTAATTTATATGCATGGAAAAAAAATAACTTTAATGAGACAGGCACCACTAGATTAAATACTAAATAATATGGTTTAATATATAATAATATTAATTTTGTCACTTGATAATATAATAAGCACTTATAAGTCATATTCCTGTTAGTTTAACAGTAACTTCAGGAAATACCCTTTATAAAAATTAATAATTAACAGCTTCATAAAAAATAATATTTATAAAAATTAATAATGAATAACTCTATAAGGATGAACTGAAGAATGGCATTTGAAAAATTTAAAATTTTACATATTAATTTGAACGGTACTGCTACAGGTAGTTTACTAGAGGATCTAAAAGGATGTTTAGAACATCCGTTTATAGCAGAGACTTGTTCTAGACAAATATATATGTTTGAGAAGGCTGCGAAAGGTCTACCAAAATTAATAGAAAATAATATGTCATCTTTTCATAAATGTGAGGTTATTTCAGGAGAAAGTGCATATTTATTTGCACTTATGTGGTTAGCTGGGTACAAAAGCAAGAAATATAATCATAATGATCGTTTTGTTCTTGGTAAAGCAAGAAAAGCTTATAAGGATATTGAAGACAGTGACATTCCTGTATACGATCAGCATAGATATAATATGAATTCGTTATTTAGAGATGCAAGTGAATTAAGGAGGAGGATCCAAGATAATGAGTTTAGAACACCTCACAATGACCTTGTCATTGGGAGTAGAGAGTTGTTTGAAAAGGTATGTCAAGGGATAACTCGTGCCAGGATCAGTGGGGAAACAGTAATTAATTATGATTTAATAGTTAGCTTGTCAGGAGGAGTTGAGATTACTGATAAGGAGTATGAAGCAACAGTTTTATTAAGAAGATTTGAAAGAATGGGAAAAAAAATATCAACATTACAAAAAATTTCAGCAACTGATGAAGGACTTGATTTTGCTCGACTAGGCACTTTTAATAAAGCATATGAGTTATGTGTAGAGCGCCATATGCTAAAAGAAAAAGTTGATGATACTGCAGAGCATATCAGACCAAAAATCTCTCCTTAAGAGTGACTGCTAATTGCTATATTATCATTTTGAATTACTTGAAAATCTGGTAGATATCAGAATTTTTTATTTTTGTGGATAAGTGAAGACTTGCTTACCTTCTGTTTGCGTTCTTCATTGGTGTCTATAGCTTGACGTACAATATCACCACCATAGAGCTCATTCTTTTTTTCAGCAACAACAGCAGCTATTTTTTTCCGGAATAAATCTTTGTGCTGAGCCCAATTACTTTGCTTCGTGGTTGTTAATGATGGTTGTTTAGATTTAAAAGATTTTTGCAAATCAAAAATCATTTGCTCAACAGCTTTTATTTCTAGTCCAAGCTTTTCTGCAATTATTTCACTTCTATTGGTGCAACCAAGTAAGTACCAGCATTGCATCCATAAATGAATAGGTGGTACACCTTTTGCAATTTCTGTTTCACTATCATCATTGAAGCGATTTTCACACTCAAGACATTTGTATTTATAATTATAAGCAGACTCTTGTTGTTCAATAGGTAATTGAATAATACTTTTTGCTTTACAAGAAGGGCAAAAAACAGATTCAGTCCAACGATTTATTCGTAAAGCTTGATGAGATTCACTTTCGCCAAGATTTTTTTTCAGTGCATTAGCTCTTGAGTCAAGACTATCTTCTTTGGGTTTGTTGATGATATGTTGCAGGGTTAACATGCTATTTTGTAGTTTTTCATGCTCGGTATCAGGTTTCTTGTTTTGAAGAGTATTTAAAAGGTCTGCAGATTTTTGTAGATCGTGTTGTAAATATGATGAATATGAATATGGATTAGCAACCTTTGAGTTCTTTAGCTTTCTAGCATGAGATTTTTTTCTATCTTTGCTTTGTGTGATGCTTCGATAAAACTTCATTAGATCATCCCGTCACGATTTTTGGAATTTTACTCCTTTTTTGCTAGTAAAGCACTTATCTTTTGAACTGACAAATTATTAGATTAATAGGTGGCACCTAGGTGTAAATACTAGGTGCCTATATGGTCAGGAGGGGGCTGTTTGGCTTTGAACATGATCTTCTTGTGTAGTTCTTACTACAGTACCTTGAATCTTGCTCAAGGATGCTAGTTGTTCCATAGTAAGTAAATCGTCGTCACTTAGTTCCTTGAATATTGACATAAGCTGACGCACTGGTTGGGCCAGATCTGCTGTTTCAAGGGTCTTATGATTATGCTGTTCAGTATTTAAGACTCGCGATAATTGCTCAATATGAGATTTAACCACCTTCAAATAAACTGGAAGATGTTTAACTGCTGACTCTAGTGCAACTTCTAATGATGCTTGTTCCAGTATTTCTTCATTAACTTGATTCCGTAAATTTTCAATGCACTCTAAAATATGATCCGGTAGTGGTTCCTGTTGTGACATTTGCTCCCTCCTATGCTACATGTTCTTTAATAGTGATGTTTTTTTCCTCAAAAATATCAAGCATCTCTTGGATCGTCAGGTTACGCGTACGAAATTCCTTCACGATCGGTAAGAGCGATAATACTAGTTGATTTATATGAGTAATTTCTTGGATTTGTTTTATCCGATCTTCAAGTTTTTTGACTTGAGCTTCATCCCATGGGGTTCTTTTGAGGGATATGATGTTTTGATTACGAAACTCTTCAGCGATTTGAGAATAACTATATTGTTTTTCAGATAATTCAGAGAACACGTGGCCTGCTTGTAAGGCTATTTCATTGAGTTTAACGCGATCTAGAACTTTCTGTAGTTGACTGAGTACCCATTTACCACCCTCTGGAGCAGTGAAGCCTTCTTCATTTAAAGCTTTTACCATTTGGCGCTGTGAGTAACCTTTACGGCGATAATCGCTTATAATCGGTTGTAATAGAAAAGCAAAAACAATTGCAGTATCGATTTTAGGTTTATTAACTTTGCTAATAACTTCTGCTGCATTTGGATTTCCTGATTTTGCTGAGGTCATTTTTAATCCCTCACGAATCAGTTTTCCATGTAATTTTCTTTGTACTTGAGCATGTTTATATAATGCTTCTAAAATTGTGTGATTAACAAATGGCTGATCACAGCAATAGAAATTAACACTAGACTCAAGTAGAAGTTGAGCAAAGTATTCATTGTTAGTTAAAGTGCCAAGCTCGGCAATGACTAATAGAGCACCACTGAGTTTTGCAGCATCAACAGCACGTTCTAGCTGCGGCCATTTTGTTGTCCGTCTATTTTCTGGAACTTCAATGAAAGTATCAATAATTTCCGGTCTAGGTTCTTGTTGATTTAGGTAGCTATCTACAGCTTGTTTTTGTGACTCACTAACTATATTAACCATCCTGTTATTAAATATAGAGTGTATATTGTTGTCACCAATTAGTTGATTTGTTTTCGCTTGCTGAGCGATATAATAAACTACGAGCTTATGCGATTCTGTCATGTTCTTTACCCCGACAATCCATGATCATGTAAGTATTCCTGAAATTAAGAAAAGGAGTATATCCCCTAGACCTAGTATAGCCCCCGTTTGCATAATAGCCAATTTTATAAGAATGATTTTAAACTAACTTTCATTGGTTTGTTACATTACTAGGAAGCTCCATTTCTAGCTCTTCATCACGTAAAGTTAGGATTTCACAGCCATTACTTGTTACAAGAATTGTATGCTCCCATTGAGCAGATAGTGATCTATCTTTTGTGACCACAGTCCAATCATCAGCTAGCAATTTATTTGTTCTTTTGCCAGCATTGATCATAGGCTCAATTGTAAAGGTCATGCCTTCTTGTAAAAACATTCCTGTATTAGGTTTGCCATAATGAACAATTTGAGGCTCCTCGTGAAAGCCAAGACCGATACCATGACCACAATATTCACGCACAACACTGTAACGCGCTTTATGCGCATGCTCTTGAATTATGGCTCCAATATCGCCAAGGCGTTTACCTGGCATCACCTGCGAAATACCAAGCATTAAGCATTCTCGGGTAATTGTGATCAATCTGTTGGCAAGTATACTAGCATTACCAACAACAAACATTTTACTTGTATCACCATGATAGCCATCTTTGATCAGCGTTACATCAATATTAATAATATCACCATTCTTTAAAGGCCTTTCATTAGGGATCCCATGACAGACCTGGTGATTGATAGAGGTACATATAGATTTCGGGAATCCTTTGTAATTTAATGGGGCAGGGATAGAATTTAAGTCCTCAGTAATATACTTGTGGCAAATGGTATTCAATTCATCTGTCGTTATGCCAGCTTGAACATGGGGTCCAATCATGTCAAGAGTTTTGCCAGCCAGCTTGCCAACTGTGCGCATTTTTTCAATTTGTTCCGGTGTTTTAATCATATTTTTCATAAGTTGTTAATCCAAATCACTAAAAGCTTGCTGTAAATTTAGACATATGGTATAAATCCAAGCGGAAATTGGCAATAGCATTGTTGATTTTTTACATTAAAACGAACGCAGATCGGCAAAGTTTTCCTGGGTGCCACTAGGTTGGGGAGGCTTGATTTGTGAGGTGATAACCCAATTTGGAGAATTAAAAAGTGGAAGCAAAAGAAATAAACTTAAAAAACCTATTTGAATCTGGTGTTCATTATGGACATTTAACTCGTTACAGAGAACCAAAAATGGATAAATACATTTTTGGAGCAAGAAATGGTATAAATATCATAAACCTAGAGCACACTGTCAAAATGATGCGTGATGCGATGAAGGTTGTTGATAGGGTTGTTAATAGCGGTGGTAATGTACTTTTTGTTGGTACTAAATTCCCAGCTCGTAAATTAGTAGAAGAATTAGCTACTGAATGCGGTATGCCTTATGTTAACTATCGTTGGTTAGGTGGTATGTTAACAAATTACAAAACTATCAAACAGTCAGTTCGTAGCTTGAAGCAAATTGAAAAAATGTATGAAAGTGGAACCATTGATAAGCTAACTAAAAAGGAAGCTTTAACAATTAGTCGTAAACTTACCAAGTTAAAATTAAACTTGGGCGGTATTCGTGATATGACTGGTCTACCTGAATTAATATTTGTGTTAGATGCGGGTCAAGAGAAAATTGCAATACAAGAAGCCAATCGTCTTGGGATCCCTGTGATTGGTGTTGTTGATACTAATAGCTCACCTGATGGTGTTGATTATGTTATTCCTGGTAATGATGACTCTATGCGCTCCATAAGATTCTATTTGGAGAATGTTGCTGGCGTAATAACTAAAATCAAAGATGCTAAGATTGCTGGTGTTGCAAATATCGAAGAGGAAAGTTTTGTTGAAGTTGAATCTGAAGTTGAAAAAGATTCAGTAAAAGAACAAGACACCTCAGTATCTACTAAGAAAGCAGAAGCTGACAATAAATAATAAAACTCATATTAGAATAGGAAACAAAGAGGGTATTTCTTTGTTTCCTAAACCAAAATATTTTATAGGGGAATTAAAATGGCTATATCTGCTCAACTAGTAAAAGAGTTACGTGAAATGACTGGTGCAGGAATGATGGAATGCAAAAAAGCACTAGTTGTAACAGAAGGTAATCTTGATAAAGCAGTTGAAGAATTAAGAAAGTCTGGCCAAGCTAAAGCTGTGAAGAAAAGTGGTCGAACTACAGCTGAGGGTATTGTGGTTGTTGAGTTTGATGCAAGCAATAGCAAAGCCGTAATTGTTGAAATTAACTGTGAGACCGACTTTGTTGCAAGAGAAGAAAAATTTGTTACATTTGCTAACAATGTAGCAAGTATTGCCTTGAACAAGGGAATTAGTGATGTCGAAACCTTAGGTGATGCTGAATATGCTAATTCTGTAAATGTTGAAACCACCAAATTAGAGCTAATATCAAAAATTGGTGAAAACGTTAGCATTCGTCGTTTAGAGCTTTTAGAAACATCAACTGGTGCTTTAGGGAAATACATGCATGCTGGTGCGAGAATAGGATCTGTTATTGCCATAGATAAAAGTGATATGGAACTAGCAACTGATCTTGCAATGCAAGTTACAGCAATGAATCCTGAATGTGTAAGTAAAGATGATGTAGATCCACAAAGAATACAAAAAGAGAAAGATTTCTTTTTAGAGCAAGCACAAGAGCAACACTCCAAGAAACCAAAAGAAATAGTTGAAAAAATAATCCAAGGCCAAGTAAATAAATCTATAGAAAGTTTAACATTACATGGACAAGCATTTGTGAAAGACCAAAATATTAAAGTTGAACAGCTTTTGAAAGAAAAAGGTGCTAAAGTTGTGAAAATGGTTAGATATGCTGTCGGTGAAGGTATAGAGAAAAAAGAAACTGATTTTGTTGCAGAAGTAATGTCACAGGTTAACAACTAATTATTTGAAATTTTTCATATCTAATGGATGAGGAGCCTTACTGTTATGTCGGAATTAAAATATAAGAGAATTTTGATAAAGTTTAGCGGTGAGGCTTTACGTGGAAGCTCAACACATGGAATAGATCCAAATATTCTTGATTATCTTGCTGAAGAAATAGGCGCTTTGCTTCATCTGGGTGTACAAGTAGCCATTGTTATTGGTGGTGGGAACTTATTTCGAGGTGAGGAGCTATCAAAAGCTGGAATCGGTAGGATCACAGGTGATCATATGGGTATGCTAGCTACGCTAATGAATTCTTTAGCATTGCGTGATGCGATTGAGAGAGCTGGTTTGTCAGCAAGAATAATGTCTGCAATTCCTATGAGTGGAATAGTTGATCATTACGACAGACGAAAAGCTACATATTACTTGCAAGAAGACAGGGTTGTTATTTTTGCTGGTGGCACTGGAAATCCACTTGTAACCACAGATTCAGCCGCTAGTCTTAGAGCAATTGAAATAGATGCTGATATTTTAATTAAGTCTACAAATGTTGACGGTGTTTACGATGTCGATCCGAAAACTTCACCTGATGCACGCAAATACGATAAACTTACTTATGATGATGTTATTAAACAAGAATTAGGAGTGATGGATTTATCAGCCTTCACTCAATGTCGAGATCATCACATGAAGATACAAGTTATTTCTTTACATGATAAAAATTCATTAATAGATGTTGTAAACGGCAGAGATGTTGGAACATTAATAGGATAAAAGACATGATTGATAACGTAAATAAAGATGCAGAAAAAAAAATGGAAAAGGGTGTAGAGGCTTTAAATCGAGAGCTATCTAAAATTAGAACTGGCCGTGCACATCCATCTTTGCTTGAAACTATAAAAGTATCATATTACGATGCTATGACACCGATTAGTCAGGTGGCGACAATTGTAGTAGAGGATGCAAGAACTCTTGCTGTTACTCCATATGATAAAAGTATGATATCAAAAGTTGAAAAAGCAATTATAACTTCTTCTCTTGGTGTTAACCCTGCAACAACAGGTGAAATTATTCGTGTGCCATTACCTCCATTGACAGAAGAGCGACGTAAAGATCTAACTAAACAAATGAAAAGTGAAGTTGAGAACTCAAGAGTGTCTATTAGGACTGTGCGAAGAGATGCGAATCAGACCTTAAAAGAGTTGTTGAAGAAAAAAGCAATTTCTGAAGACTTAGATCGGCAAGGTCAGGATGAAATACAAAAATTAACTGATAAATATATTAAGAAGATAGATGAAGTATCCCAGAGTAAAGAATTAGAATTAATGCAGATGTAGATGAACAATATAGATAAAAGTAGTTACCCAAAACATATTGCGATCATTATGGATGGTAATGGGCGATGGGCTACAGCAAAAAATCAGCCACGAACTAAAGGACATCTTGAAGGGGTTAATAGCCTGAAGGATGTTATTAAACAAGCATTAGAGCTTGGAATTGAATATTTAACAGTATTTGCTTTTAGTACAGAAAATTGGCTTAGGCCTGAAGCCGAAGTAAACTTTATCTTTGAGTTAATGAAGAGTACATTGACGAAAAATGTGAATCAGCTTAGTGAAGAAGGGATAAAATTAAATTTCATAGGTGAATTTTCAAGCTTGCCTAAGTATTTGCAAGAAGTAATAGCAGATTCTATGAACGCAACAAAGTCATGTGGTAAACTTGTTTTGAATATAGCTTTAAACTATGGTGGCCGTTGGGATATTGTTAATGCTTGTAAAAAAATAGCATCTGATGTGTCATGCGGTAATTTAGATGTTAATGACATTAATGAAAATATTTTCAGCAAGAACATGTCATTAAATGATGCTCCTGCTCTAGATTTGTTTATCCGTACTAGTAGTGAACAAAGGGTAAGTAATTTTTTGTTATGGGAGTTACAATATTCAGAAATATATTTTTCAAATAAACTATGGCCAGATTTCAAGGGCAAAGACCTTGGTGCTGCCATAGATTGGTTTGTAGAAAGAGAGCGTAGATTTGGTGGTACGAACTGATATACACACAATAGTTGTATGAACCTACTATACTCAACCCAGTGGTGTATGGTGGTAGGTGCATGTATATACACAGTGTGTCCGTGGGTGTTATTAGAAAATCTTCGCTAGATTCTTTTTCGGTAAATAACCAAAAAGTTATAACGAAAAAAGAATAGCTAGATGCTAATAAGTCAGCAATAGTGCAGTTTAGGGAGTATTTCTCAACTCGCGTTGCTGAGGCCAGCAAATCTAGAGTTAACTTTTATCTTTAGTAAATCTCGCTGGTGGAACAATAGAAATGCTTAAACAGAGGATCATATTTGGGGCTATTTTAGCCTTGGCGGTGTTATATACCATATTTTTTGGTAATTTAATGCTATTTTTCGGTGTAGTTGGGTTATTTAGTATTATTGCCCTTTATGAAATATCTTCAATGCAGATTAAAACTAATTACAAATGGTTATATCTTGTACTATTGTTGGTTTTATCTATATCTGTAGTCTGCAATACGGATGTAATCTTACTATCTTATATAGCATCTAGTCTGTGGATTTTTGCTTTGCTGTCAATATTGTTTTATCCCAAATGCAGTAAATTTTGGCAAAATAAGTGGGTTACAGGTCTATTCTCTGTTTTAGTCATATCTGCATTTTTTGCAATTTTGTTAGCATATAAGCTTGATCCTGGTTTTGGTAATGAAGCACTTATATATGTGATAATGATTTGTTCTATAACTGATATTGGTGCATATTTCAGTGGTAAGATATTTGGTAAAAGGAAGATGTCTCCGACTATTAGTCCAAATAAAACTATAGAAGGTTTAGCTGGTGGAGTGATTACTGCAACACTAGCTATCATGATTTTCAATTATTTTTCGGGGTCCTTATCACCAGTAACAATAGCCCTAGGAATTCTCCTAAGTGGTATTGCCGTGCTAGGTGACTTATTTGAGAGTATGCTAAAACGTATCTTTGATGTAAAAGATAGTAGTAATCTTATCCCCGGGCATGGGGGCGTACTTGATAGAATAGATTCAATGATGCCTGTTATCACCTGTTATTATGCAATTTCAAAACTTATGCATTAGCACCGTCCTTTTATTTTTAAGGGCTAATATATTGAACTATTTAACTAGAACGATAACTATAAAGCACAATAAAGTGATTTATTAGAGTAAATAACCAATTATTATGTGTAGGACAGCTTAATTTTTTGGTCAGATTTTAGTATAATTGAGAATAATTTACCAGATTCTTTAGAAGGTTAACAAACTATGCAGCATGATGAAATAGCCGCCATTCCAATGAAATGCATTGGGCCAATGCGCCTAACTGGTAATGTGGTGAGTGATGAGGTTATGGTGCCAATGGCAACATTTGAAACACCGCTATGGCCATCTACAAATAGGGGTGCAAAGGTATCAAGATTATCCGGTGGTATTAATGTCTCAATTGCTAAAAACAGTATGACGCGTTCAGTTGTAGTTGAAGCTAAAAATGGCAACCGAGCTATTGAAATTGCGAATGAGTTAGAAAATGTTTATTTTGATACGCTTGCTAAAGTTATTGCGTCGACATCGAATCATGCAAAGCTTGAAAATCTTAACTTTCAATTTGCAGGGAAGTTGCTTTATATCAGGATCGGTGTGAATTCTGGGGCTGCATCTGGTCATAATATGGTTACTAATGCTGCAGAAGCAGTTTTAAATTGGCTATTAAAAGAATATACAGATTTAGAGTATATCTCTATCTCTGCAAACTTTTGTGTTGATAAAAAAACCTCAGCTGTAAATGGTATTTTAGGACGTGGCAAATATGTTGTTGCTGACATGCTCATACCAAAAACTGTTTGTGAGCAAGTTCTAAAGACCACACCACAAAAAATTGTTGATTTACATATTAAAAAGAACCTCATAGGCTCTTTATTAGCGGGTAGTTTAAGATCTGCTAATGCCCATTTTGCCAACATGTTGTTAGGTATATACCTTGCAACAGGACAAGACGCGGCTAATATTGTTGAGGGTTCTCAGGGGCATGTACATTGCGAAACACAGGGAGAGGATCTATATTTCTCAGTGACTCTACCAAATATCATTGTAGGTACTGTTGGAAATGGTAAGCACCTAGCGTTTGCTAAAGATAATCTAAAGATGATGGGGTGTTTAAATATCCAGGATCCGGATCTTGGTTCTGCAAGACTTGCTGCAATTGTTGCAGGTGCGGTACTATGTGGAGAGATATCTTTACTTGCTGCTCAAACTAACCCTGGCGAGCTAATGAGGACGCACTTTTCAATGGAAAGAACACAAAAAGAAACAATAACAACTACTTCGGTAGAGATTTAATACGGATGTTTACTTCAGCAAAGTTAACAGTTCGTTCACCAGCTAAGCTTATACTTTCTGGCGAACATGCTGTGGTGTATGGATATCCTGCTATTGCTATGGCTATTGATCGCTACACCCAAGTCACTGCTAAAATGATTCAGCAACCATTAATAAAGCTAAAATTATTTGATTTTGGCTATACTTGCTCACATACATTCCAAGCGTTAAAATCAATTCAGAATCGGATCCAAAATAATTATAATAGTTTTTTAAAAGGCCAATGTTCAATAAAAGAAGTTCTAACTATGCCATTTGAGCTTCTGCAATTTTCAGTTACAAATCTTATTGATAGTCTGAATTTGCAAATACCATCAGGATTGCATCTTGAGGTAGGATCAAAAATTCCAATTGGTTGTGGTATGGGATCATCTGCAGCTGCGGTGGTTGGGACTTTACATGCAGTGTTAAAGTACGTTGGCGTTGATATTGAAAATAATAAATTTTTATCGATATCTAGAGAATCAGAGAGTTTACAGCATGGTAAATCAAGTGGTTTAGATATTTACATTACAAAAAATGGTGGAACCTGTCATTTTCAGCAAGGTACTATAACTAACATAGCAAACCCATTACAAGAAATATATTTGGTTAATACTGGGGCACCAACAAGCTCTACAGGTGAATGTGTAACACAAGTAGCAGAACATTTTGAAAAGACAAATATTGGTGACGACTTTGCTCAAGTTACTCAACATATTCAAGGGGCAATACAATTGCCTGGAAATGAAGAATTAATTTATAGTATTAAAGAGAACCACAAACTTTTAACTAAAATTGGTGTTGTCCCAAATAATATAGGTCAAATGATTGGCTCCATTGAAAGCATTGGTGGAGCGGCTAAAATTTGTGGTGCAGGAGCGGTTATAGGAAGTAACGCTGGTGCACTGCTTGTGGTTGGCGAGCAAGGTCAATTATCTGATGTAGTTAGTAAGTATGGATATAAACTAGAAACCTTTGATGTTGATGTTCTAGGAACTCATGTTATTTAAAATTAAAACCCCAGGCAGTTTAATGATTATAGGTGAGCATGCGGTGTTGCATGGTTTTCCTGCAATTGCTTGTGCTATTGATAAATTCATTACGGTTGAAATGGAAGCCATTAACGATGGTTATGTTGAAATAAAAAGTTCAAGTTATTCTATAATGAAATTTCCTTTATCTCTGTTAAGTGACATTAAAGATAATCAATATAAATTTGTACTTGCTGGTTTAAAAGTATTCACTCAACATTATCCAGTTGATGAAGGATTTAAACTAAATATTCAAAGTGACATTCCTCAAAATGTAGGTTTTGGTTCTTCTGCTGCAGTAGTCGTTGCGACTATCAAAGTATTATCATTACGCTATGGTATAGGGCTTAGTGAAAAGAGATTGTTTGAATTGGCTATACAATCAGTATTACTTGCACAAAATGGAATAGGCTCTGGATCTGATATAGCTGCAAGTATTTGTTGTGGTATGGTGAAGATGCAAAATGGTGAATTTCAAAAATTAAATGCACCATTATTAAATATAGCGGTTATTTATTCCGGTTATAAAACAAAAACTACTGATGTTGTTAAAATTGTTCAAAATAATGCACAAAAGCATCATGATGCTTTTGAGAGTGTATATTATGAAATGGGGCAGTGTGTTCAAAAATTTATTAAAGCTATAAATGATGGTACATTGAAAACTATATCGATATGTTTTAATGAATATCAAGACTTATTAAAACAGTTGGGTGTAGCAGATGAAATGACAATAAAAATTCTTTATGGTTTACGTAAAATAGGTATTTGTGCTGGCAAAATATCAGGATCCGGTCTTGGTGATTGTATTATTGGGCTCATTAATGATGATTCTGTTATACAGAACTTTAATATCCCAGGGGCTACAGTTATGAATGTGAATTTAATTAATGTGGGAGCAAATGCTTGTGAGCAAGCAGCAGTATGTTAATAGCATTTTCAAAGATGTAACATGGGACTTTTCTAAAGAGTCTGCACTAGCTTATGCACCATCCAACATAGCATTAAGTAAGTATTGGGGAAAACGTAATAAAGAATTAAATTTGCCGCTAACGGATAGTGTTTCTATATCTTTAGATATGCTTGGGGCCTCTACTTCAGTGAGAATGAGTAAAGATAATACTGACACCATCATTTTAAATGAGAATCAGGTGGATCCTGCGCATGATTTTCATAAAAGAGCTGTGAATTTTTTGGAATTATTTAGGCCTGGAGATGATTTTTATTTTCATGTGGATACAACATCAACAATTCCTGTTGGAGCAGGTCTTGCATCTTCTGCCTGTGGGTTTGCGGCATTAAGCATGGCTTTGAATGATTTATTCTCTTGGGATTTAAGTTTGAGAGATTTATCTAAAATTGCAAGACTTGGTAGTGGAAGTGCTGCAAGATCCTTATGGCATGGATTTGTTCAGTGGCATGCTGGGACTGATTTGCTTGGACATGATTGCTATGCGGAGCCTGTAGGTATTGATTGGCCTGAACTTTGCGTTGGGATTATATTAGTTGATGCCACAGAAAAGAAAATATCATCAACTGATGCAATGAATACTACGGTTAAAACATCAAGTCTATATAAAACATGGCCTGACGTATGCAAAAGAACAAACAGCGGTATATTGGCAGCGATAAAATCTAAAAACTTTGCTGATTTAACATCACTCTCTGAAGAAAGTGCATCGTTAATGCATGCAACTATGTTAGATGCAGAACCACCAATTAATTATTCACAAATGAAAACCCAACAAATAATTGAGCAGGTTAAGTTGCTGCGTGCTGATAATGTTAAAATATTATATACTCAAGATGCAGGCCCGAACATAAAAGTTCTGTTTCTTGAAAATGAGGAAAGTCAGTTAAAAGAGCTGTTTTCAAATATAACAATTGTAAAACCATTTAATAGGTGATTCTATGCAAGAAGATACTTTAGTTTTAGTTGATAGTTGTGATGTACAAATAGGTACAGGAAAGAAGCAAGATGTACATGTAAAAGGGTTGTTGCATAGAGCTTTCTCCGTGTTTGTGTTTAGAAGAACAAATTCTGGAATTGAACTTTTCATGCAAAAGCGGAGTGTAAAAAAATATCATTGTGGTGGATTATGGACTAATACTTGCTGTTCACATCCAAGGCCTAATGAAAGTATCATCAGTGCAGCTATTAGACGACTTAATGAAGAGTTAATGTTAACAAATTTAGAGGTTAAACCTGCAGGTAGCTTTGTATATAAGGCAAAATTTGATAATGGCCTGATCGAGCATGAGTATGATCATGTATTGGTTGGATGGATGAATGAAGATCATAAAATATACGATGCCAATGAAATCGATGATGTTGCTTGGTTCACAATAGATTATTTGAAAAACGATATAAATGAATCGCCAAATAAATATACGCCTTGGTTTAGTAAGGCTTTAAGTTTGGCATTATCTTATATAGACATGGATGTCATAGAAAGGCATGATATTTAGCATAATTAAGTCTGCACTGGCATTTGTTCTTGCCATTGGCATTTTATCGACAGTTCATGAATTTGGGCACTATTGTGTTGCTAGATTTTTTCGTATTAAAGTTCTTAAATTTTCCATAGGTTTTGGCCCTTCAATAATAAGTTGGTATGACAAAGATGGAGTAGAATTTTCTCTTGGCTGCTTGCCGTTAGGTGGGTATGTGAAGTTACTTGACGCATCTGTTGAGAATATTCCAGAAACAGATAAATACATGCAATTTGAAACAAAGCCTCTATGGGCTAGGACAATGGTGGTATTAGCTGGTCCTGTTGCGAATTTTGTGTTGGCAGTATTGTTCTATTGGGTGATTTTCATTGCTGGGTATGTATCTATAATACCTGTTGTCGGGATGCCTCCTCAAGAATCAATGGCTGATATTGCCGGAATAAAAGAAAAACAAGTAATCATGGCTATAAATGATAGCAATGTTCAAACTTGGGAAGATATTAATCTAGCTATAATGAAGCAATTGGGGACCAATGAGCCAATTGATATTCAAATGCAGGATTTTGATACTGGAGTTCAAAGTACCCATAAAATTAATCTTGATGCTGAGTTGTTTCAGAATAGTGATATTGATGTGCTTGGAAACATTGGTTTACGGAGGTTTGATCCTTTACCGCCATTAATATTGAGGGTTGCACCAGGGTATCCTGCAGAGCAATCTGGTCTGTTGCCTGGTGATTTAATTTTATCTATCGACAAGCAAAATATTTCGACAAGAGCCACGTTAATTTATCATTTAAGTGGCAAAGCTAATAAGGAAATTATGATAGACGTTAAACGAGGGGACTTAGTTCTGTCGTTACCTATTACTCCACAATTAAAACTTGAAGATGGAGGTCATGAAGTAGGATTTATTGGTATTGAGTTTGAGCCACAACCTTGGCCAAAAGAATTTCAAAGACCAATTGAAAACTCATTGGTTTCAGGGTTTAGTCTTGCTTGTTCAAAAACTTATGAATATATTTTAATAACATATAAATTTATTTATAAAATGATAACCGGGAAGATGTCACTTAGTCATCTGTCTGGCCCCGTGACCATTGCAAATTATGCGGGTCAAACATTCCAGTATGGATGGCAGCCATTTTTTAGCTTTTTGGCTCTTATTAGTATTAGTCTTGGAGCCATTAATTTATTACCAATACCATTGTTAGATGGTGGATACCTTCTATATTTTTTCGCAGAATTTATTTTAGGGCGACCAGTATCTGAAAAAGTTGAACGACTGGGTTATTCTATAGGAATATTTTTCGTTAGTGCCATGATGCTGTTAGCGATAAGTAATGACATCTCTAGATTTCTTTAGAATGTGATATCCCAGCACTAGTTAAACTTGACAGTATTTATGCCAAGTAGCTAGTATATCAGCCAATTGTCTGATAACAGTTGTACATTGTGTTAACATCGTGTGCAGTATTTAATATATAGTTTTAGGGATTTTAAGTGCACAGTAAAAAAATATTTGTTGCTATTGCAGGTTGCATGGTACTTATGGCGACCGCATTGCCAGCCAACGCGTTCAGCCCTTTCAAAGTTAGCTCAATAAAAGTTGAAGGTTTAAGGCAAGTAAGCAGAGATGCTGTAAATCAATATTTGACTATTCATACTGGCGAAACCATCAGCCCACAAGATACTAATAGTATGCTTGAAGGGATCTATGACTCAGGACTCTTTGAAACTGTTGAATTAATGAAAGATGGTTCTACTGTTATTGTTATTGTTAAAGAAAGGCCAGTAATCAGTGAAATAAGTATTCAAGGTATAAAAAGCAAACGTGAAGTTAATGAAATCTTGAGAGACACTCAGGTTATTCAGGGATATATGTATGATCCAGGTAAAATTGAAAAAGCTCTAGAATTAATTGAGAGGCACTATCTTGCTAAAGGCAATTTTAATATAAGCATCTCAAGTTCAACAAAAGAGTCTAAAAGTGGTATAGATTTAACCGTTAGCATATATGAAGGTGACGAAGCTAAAGTTAAAGAAATTAGCTTTACTGGTAATAAAGCTTTTTCTGCTAAGGAGCTAAAGAGTTCTATAATTCATGGAACTACATCATTTATTTCTTGGTATACAAAAACAGATCGCTATGCACGTGAAAAACTTTTAGCTGATGTCGAAGCATTGCGCTCTTATTACTTAGATAGAGGTTATGTTAATGTTCAAGTGGACTCAGCCCAAGTATCACTTTCACCAGATAAAAAGAAGATATTTATTAATTTCAAGATGACCGAAGGCGTTCAATATTTTTTTGGAAATATGAAGCTATCAGGTGATATGGTAACTGAGAAAGAAAAACTTCAAGTATTATTGAATGAGTATATTAAACAAGGTGATGTTTTTTCACGTAAAAAAATATCTGAAGTTAAAGTTGCCATGGAGAAAGTACTAGGAGCACAAGGATACAGCAAAGCTGAAGTAAGACTTGATTTTGTTCCTGATGAAATAAATAGAACTGTTAATATCGACTTCTATATAGTTTCCAATGTTAAAGTTATGGTGCGTAACATTAACTTTAAAGGAAATAATTTAACCAAAGACTCAGTGTTAAGAAGGAATGTGGCTCAGCAAGAAGCAACATGGATTTCAACTGACTTGCTTGAGTTTGGCCGTGAAGCAATCGAGAGGCATGGTTATTCAAAAAATGTTTCTGTTAAAACTGACGATGTGCTCGGCTATAATGATGTCGTTGATGTTACCTATAATGTTGAAGAGCAAAAGTCTACAAAATTTTCAGCTGGCATCCAGTATTCCTCTGCAGATAAGTTGATTCTTAACTTGGGTGCGGAGATGGTTAACTTTATGGGTACAGGTAAGGATATTGACTTTGTATTTGAACGAAGCAAATCGTTTTCTAATTACTCATTTGGTTTCTTTAATCCCGATTTTTATGGCGATAACGTTGGTATGGGATATCGACTTTATTACAATAAATCAGAATTAAGTAAAGCATCTAATGTGTTTGATTACACTTCTAACAATAAGGGGGCAAATGTTTTTTGGAGCTTACCTTTATCACGTTACAATTCTCTTATATTAAGTTTGGCTTATGATAAGACAAGATTAAGCTTTACTAATGCCCCTCAACCAGTGGAAATAAGTAACTTTGTAATTTCTGAAGGTGAATTATTTAAAGAGTGGTCTGCAACCTTGCAGTTCAAACATAATTCTCAAGATAAATATATATTTCCAACTAAAGGTACATACCAGTCATTATCTCTTAAATATGCTGTTCCATGGTCTGATTTGAAGTATTATAAGCTTGATTATGAATTGTCTTGGAATAAGCCAGTATATAAAAACATTGTGTTTAATGCTGGTACAACTTTGGGATATGCCAACAGGTACGGTAATACAAAATACTACCCATTTTATAAAAATTACTATACTGGCGGAGCTGACAGCATTCGAGGTTTTGAAGATAGAAGTCTAGGGCCAAAAGATTCTCAAGGTAGAGAGGCTGGTGGTAATTTACTCATCAACTTAAGAACATCGTTTAGTACGCCTCCACCATTTTCAGATCAGGGTTCTTCAATTAGGCTCTCAGCTTTTGTTGAAGCCGGTCAGGTATATGACACTATCGTTAAAACTAGAACAGTTAATGGTGTAACAACAAATAGAAATCCATCAGGAATTCGCAGCTCAGTTGGTGTTGCTTTAAAGTGGTATACACCATTAGGAATACCTCTGGAGTTTGCTTTAGCTAAACCAATAATCAAAAGACCAGGAGACCAGTTACGAGTGCCATCATTCTCATTTGGGATGGTGTTCAACTAACTTGTGTCCAGAAGTGATTTTTTTTGCTAAAATGAATGGTTGAGATATTTGATGGATTAACTTATTAAGTTAGACTAATCTTTTATAGGTTATAGGTTGTAGGTTATATGTTTAGCTGTTGCAAAGTGTAATGGTTGATTGTACATAAATTAGGGAGATATATTATGAAGGCAAAAAGTATAGCAATAGTAGCTGGTGTAGGACTTGCTCTGTTAGGTGGTACCAAAATAGCTATAGCTGATAACTTTAAAGTAGGGATAGTTGAATCAAAGGTTTTACTAGAAGAGTCATCACAGGCTAAGGCTGCACAAGGTCGAATTGAGAAAGAATTCAAACCTCGTCAAGAAAGTTTAGCTAAACGTGAAACTCAACTTAAAGAAAGAATTGATACTTATGAAAGAGATAAATCTATACTTGGTGAAAAAGACAGATTATCTCAGGAAAGAGACATTTCTAGATTACAACAAGAATTTCAAAGACTAGGACAAGAATTGACATTTGATGTTCAAACAAAGCAACGTGATGAACTAGAAAAATTCCAAAAAATCATGGAGCAAGCTGTAGCTAAAGTAGCAAAAACTCAAAATATAAATGTTGTTATTCCTTCACATTTAGCTGTGTATAACAATAGTACTGCTGATGTTACAAAACAAGTTATGAAAGCCTTAGACGATATGGCAAGCAAGAAGTAGAAGGCAAATTAAAAAGTGGTGAATTTTTTAAGACCATATAGTCTAAAAGAGTTGTGTGATATATCCGGAGCTACCAGTTTTAAAGGTAGCTCTGATGTTGTTGTTGAAGGTATTAACACTTTATCTGAGGCAAATACACAAGAGCTATCCTTTTTGGCTGAAGATGAGCATGTTAATAATTTTAAATCTTTGCAAGATGTAATTGCGACTAAAGCTTCTATAGTTTTAATAAATTCTGCACATGATATTGCAGGTATAGAAAACAACGTAATTTCACATGAGAACCCAAGAGTAGGAATTTCTAATATACTCTCAGAGTGTTGTGTTAATAATAGTTCTTTGATTTGTCCAGGTGAGATAGATAAGACTGCTACTGTGAGCGCGAACAATGTAAGTATATCATCAGGTGTTTCTATTGGTGCGAATGTGGTTATTGGAGCAAAGTGTACCATTGGTCCTAATGTTACGATCATGGCAAATGTAGTAATAGATGATAATGTGACGATTGGTGCCGGCAGTTTGATTTATCCTAACGTAAGTATTTACAAGGGTGTTTACATCGGTAAAGAGTGCGTTATCCAAAGTGGTGCAGTTATAGGATCTAATGGTTTTGGTTATGCCAGAACAGAGACAGCAAAGTGGCAATATATTCCTCAATTAGCAGTAGTTAAATTGGGAGATGGGGTTCATATTGGAGCCAACACTTGTGTCGATCGAGGGTTTATTGAAGATACTGTTGTTGGTGATGGTTGTATTATCGATAACCAAATACAAGTTGGTCATAATGTTAAGATCGGCGAAGATACAGCGATAGCTGGTTGTTCTGCCATAGCTGGTAGTAGTAAAATTGGTAAGAGATGTATGTTTGGAGGTGGTGTTGGTATCGCTGGGCATATAAGCATTTGTGATGATGTTATGCTTACCGCGACCACCAATGTGAACAGGAGTATAACCGAGCCAGGCGTATACTCTTCAGGCATGCATGCTAAACCTAGAACACTTTGGCAAAAAAGTATTGCAAGATTTTATAGATTGGATGATATGGCTAAGAAAATACGTGTGCTTGAAAAAGGTTATGCGACCATTTTAAGCCTTACAAAAAAAGAAGTAGAGAAAAATAGTGCGTGAAACAATTGTAGACGTTGATGAGATAATGAAAATATTGCCTCATCGTTATCCATTTTTGCTTGTTGACAAAGTTGTCGGCTATGAGGCTTATAAAAATATTATAGCAATAAAAAATGTAAGTATAAGTGAGCCATGTTTTATTGGTCATTTCCCTGTAAAACCTGTTATGCCAGGTGTTTTGATTATCGAAGCATTAGCGCAAGCTGCAGGAATTCTTGCATTTAAAAGCGCTAATTGGGATAGTCGAGATGATGCTTTGTTTTATTTAGGCAGTGTTGATAATGCCAGATTTAAGCGAGTAGTTGTTCCTGGAGATCAATTAGAGCTTTCTGTTAAGGTTAATAAATATAAGCTTGCGGCATGGAAATTTTTTGCTGAAGCTAAAGTCGATGGCGAACTAGCTTGTAGCGCAGAGATTACATGTATGGTGGGCAGTAAAAATGATTAGTGAATTAGCACAAGTTCATCCTAGCGCAAAAATTGGAAAGAATGTTGAAATAGGCCCATTTACCTTGATCGGTGAAGATGTTGAAATCAGTGATAATGTTTGGGTTGGTTCTCATGCAGTTATAAAGGGGCCGACAAAAATTGGCTCTGGTAATAAAATTTATCAATTTAGCTC
This sequence comes from Francisellaceae bacterium, assembly GCA_018703155.1. Classification (GTDB taxonomy): domain Bacteria; phylum Pseudomonadota; class Gammaproteobacteria; order UBA6186; family Azoamicaceae; genus JABJGS01. The sequence continues at coordinate 27,433 of JABJGS010000067.1, forward strand.
TATTGGCGAAGGTTGCCAGGATAAGAAATATAATAATGAGCGAACGACCTTACTTATTGGAGAAAATAATACCTTCCGTGAAGGTTGTATCATTCACCGGGGAACTGTTCAAGGTGGTGGAACTACAGTAATAGGTAATAACAATTTATTTATGACTAATACTCATGTAGCTCACGATTGCTTGATTGAAGATAATGTTATTTTTTCTGCCGGTGCATCTATCGCAGGTCATGTGAAAGTATGCAGAAATGCAAATCTTGGTGGTTTTGTAGGTGTACATCAATTCTGTACTATTGGTGAATATAGTTTTTGTGCTGGTGGTGCAATGATAACCCAAGATGTTATGCCTTTTGTTATGGTATCCGGACATCCTCCTCAGACATTTGGTCTTAATGTTGTTGGTATGGAACGTAATAATTTTAATAAAGATGTAATTGATAGTGTAAAGAAAGCTTATAAAATAATATTCAGAAGCTCATATACTGTTAAAGAGCTAGAAGAAGTAATGCATGACTTAATTAGCAAGTATGATGAAGTAACCACAATGCATGAGTTTTTGCTATCTTCAAAACGAGGAATTGTTCGTTAATATGGGTTTGCTTAAAATAGGTATTGTTGTAGGCGAGCGATCTGGTGAAAAGCTTGCTGTAGACCTTATTAAGAGTATTCGTAAAAGTATTCCTAATGTTGAAGTATATGGGGTGATGGGTAAAGAATTACGTGACTTAGGTTGTGTAGCAATAGCCCCAATGGAAACAATTTCAGTAATGGGCTTTGTTGAGCCGTTATTAAACTTAAGAAAATTAATTAAGTTCCGACGGTGGGTAGTAGAGTTCTTTATTCAAGATCCACCTGATGTTTTTATCGGGATTGATGCTCCTGCATTTAATCTTTATGTTGAAGATAAACTTCATAAACAAGGTATTCCAACAATACATTATGTTAGTCCTAGTGTTTGGGCATGGAAGAAATACAGAATTAAAACCATTAAATCTTCAGTAGATTTAATGTTAACGTTATTTCCATTTGAAAAAAAATTCTATGACCAACATCAAGTTGATAGCATTTTCGTTGGGCACCCAGCAGCTGATAAAATACCTTTAGAAATAGATACAAAAAGGTACAGGGATAGGCTTAATATACCTCACAACAAAACTGTTTTGGCAATGTTGCCAGGAAGTAGAAATGGTGAAATAAAGAGTCATTTGAATGTATATTTAGATGCGGCTAGTCTTCTTTTAAAAGAAATTAATAATTTACATGTGATTATTCCTTGTGTAAGCGATAATCACAAAACTATAATTGAACAGGGCATTAGTGAGTTAGAGCTTGGCTTTAGTTGTGATGTACTTATGGACTCTAGTTGGGATGTAATGGGTGCTTGTGATTTTGCAATAGTAACTTCAGGAACGGCATCTTTGGAGTTAATGTTGCATAAAAAGCCAATGGTTATTGCTTACAGAACACATTGGTTAAACTACCAAATTGCAAAAAAACTTGTCACAATAAGCCATATAGGCCTGCCAAATTTGATTGCTGGCGAAGGGCTAATAGTTGAATTAATTCAAGATGAAGTTACAGCTGAAAATATATATTTCAATTTGAAAGCACTTTTAAATGCTGATACTAAAAGTAAAGTGTTAGAGAATAAGTTTATCGATATGCATAAACAATTGAGGCAGGATGCGAGCAAAAAAGCAGCTAGTGCAATTTTATCAATGTTAGGTTTGGAAAATAATGAATGCGCTATATAGCTGGTGTTGATGAAGTAGGTAGAGGACCGCTAGTTGGTGACGTTGTTGCTGCAGCAGTAATTTTAAAAAAAAATCATAATATTGTAGGGCTTGCAGATTCAAAAAAGCTCACAGAAAAGAAAAGAAATAGTTTATATCCTCAGATAATCGAGAACTCAGTAGCATTTGCTGTTGGCAGGGCAAGCCCACAAGAAATAGACTCAATTAATATACTGCAAGCATCGCTTCTGGCAATGAAAAGAGCCATTTTAGGTCTTGAAGTAAAGCCTGATAAAATTTTAGTAGATGGTATACATTTGCCTAAATTGGATTTTATTATGGAGGCTATCCCCAAGGGGGATTCGCTATTTGAGTGTATTAGTGCAGCATCAATCATAGCAAAGGTCACTCGTGATAATGAGATGATTGATTTAGATAGGCAATATCCTGAATATGAGTTTAAATCTCACAAAGGATATCCAACTAAGCGCCATTTAGAATTAATTGTTAAGCACGGTGTGTTTAGTGATTATCGTATGACTTTTGCACCCGTTGCTAAAGTGGTTCAATCAGCTAGTTCTTAGTTGTTGATCTTTGGTTAATCGCTGAATAGAAACTAGGCATTTGTTTTTGAATAAGTTTACCTAAATTAAAATTAGATAAAATTGGATCAGAACGATTTAACAGTTGTCCATCAACTTCTATACCTTCATTTTTAATAGTAATAGCACAGTTAATAAATTGACCTTGATTGTTGCACAGTCTTGAATTCATTAAGCCAAACAAATAATTAGCAGCTAGTGTGCCATGGTTATCCTGTAATTCTTTGGATATTACTGTGTTTTTATGTAGTTTGTTAATATTTCTAGATGTTAAAAAATGCTTGCTAATAAAAAAGTTAGTAATATCCATTGCCATATTAATAGGTACATGGAACTTAAAGCTTGGGGATTCGCTTGCATCCAATTGGTTAGATTCAAATAATACATATAATCTTAAAAGATCTAGGCGGTTCGGGATGTTATCTAGGGCTATGGATAATTCAGAGTCTTTATAGGTTTTTTTATCAATTTTAAGTTCGCTAAATTTAAGGTGATTAATCGTCTCCCAAATATCATTTTCATTGGTATTACTAGCATATATCTTAGCATTAAGGTTTTTTGTTGAGACTGGAAGTATACCTTTAAAATCGGCATTTTTAATGCTAGTAATAATCTCTAGGTTACCTGCATTATTTTTAGTTATTGCGATGTTAACAAGATTGGCATGACCATCTACACCTGGGCCACGGACAATAATTTTTGGCAATTGTGCTTTGATTTCTATGGCGTCGGTTTTTTTTAGTGAAGATGTTATTAATATTTCTGTAGGAAGAGATTCCAGTTGGATATTTTTGTGCAACACGTTCATTTTAGGTAAGGATATTTTAGTGAATACTTTATTATTAGCATGTACTGAAGTTGTTAGAATAATGTTTTCAATTTGTGGGCTACTTGTAATTTGTGTGTCGCTAGTAGATATTGGTGTTAGTGTTGCCTTAGTACTAAAGATAACTTTTTCGCTTGTGTTAGAAAAAGGGCTAAAAAGGGTGAGGGCATTTAAAACATTGTGTTTTATTTCTATATCACCGTAGAAAGATACAGGATCAGAACTATTAAATATCGAGGCCGTAATTTTAGCTGTAGAACTATACAAACCTTTGTCATAATTGGTAATATTGATAATCGCATTTCCAGGCAAAGCTTTAGTCACACTAGGAAAATTATTTTGTACTCGATTAGCAAAGAAAAGAGGAATTACTAAGAATATGTTCAAACTTAGAAAAAGTAATAATCCGCTTGAGATAACTAAGTTTCTACGAGTAATCATATGTGGCCCCTGTGCTAGAAAACTGACAGTTTTAAAAAAAACTACTGTCTTGCCTAATAAAATAATATAATATCACAATTCTATTTCAATATTTAATCGACACATTTTACCACAGGTATTATAAGTTATGGGACTTCAATTTATCCATTTGCAATGTAGTAGTGAGTATTCACTTAGGCAGGGGCTAATAAAGCTAGGTAATGTTATTAAGAATGCTCAAAATAACAAAATGCCCGCGGTTGCAATAACCGATAAGAACAACCTATTTGGCATGGTTAAATTTTACAAAAAAGCTAGATTAGCAAAAGTTAAACCAATTATAGGTGTAGAAGTTAATATTTGTGGAGAAAAGGATGAGCCGGGCTCCAAGGTTTTAATCTATTGTAAGAGTGTGGCCGGTTATAAAAATTTGGCTAAATTAATAACCCAATCCTATCATGCCAGAGAAAATGCGACTGAGACACTTTACATACTAAAGGAATGGCTTACTAAAAAAACCGTAGATGGACTTATTGCAATAGTTGTAGGCTTTGAGAGTAATGTTGGCACGTCAATCAGGGCAAATAATCTAGAATTAGCTGGTGCGCAAATTGAACACTGGATGAGCTTGTTTTTAAACAACCTATACTTAGGTGTTAGTCGGTGTAATCGTACTGGTGAACATGAGGTTATTCATGAACTAGTTGGTATTTCTCATAAACTTAATTGTCCTTTAGTTGCACTCAATGATGTTTGTATTACTACAGCTGAGGATTATGAGGCACATAAGGCTAAGGTTTGTATTCATGATGGTAAAACTATAACTGATTCAAAACATGAATTAGAATTTTCCAAAGATCAATATTTTAAATCACAAGAAGAAATGGTCGAATTATTTCATGATTTACCAGAAGCCTGTCTAAATACAGTTGAGATTGCTAAACGTTGTACACTGTTTTTGGAATTAGATGTTCCATATCTTCCAAATTTCATAGTTCCTAAAGGCAGCAATGTAGCAACATATTTAAGTGATATTTCAAAGGGAAAATTAATAGAAACTATTAGTGAGCGCGGTTGTAGTCCAAAATTCACAATAGATTCCTATAACGAACGCTTAGAGGTTGAATTAAGTGTTATTAATAGCATGGGCTTCGCAGGGTATTTCCTGATAGTTTCAGACTTCATTGCTTGGGCAAAAAGTAATGATATTCCAGTAGGGCCAGGAAGGGGCTCAGGAGCTGGCTCACTAGTTGCCTATGTTTTAGGCATAACAGATATTGATCCTCTGGCATATGATCTTCTTTTTGAAAGATTCTTGAATCCAGAGCGGGTATCTATGCCAGATTTCGATATTGATTTTTGTATGGAGGGGCGTGATCGAGTTATTGACTATGTAGCTCAAAAATACGGTCGAGATGCAGTTTCACAAATAATAACTTATGGCACGATGGCAGCAAAAGCTGTGATCCGCGATGTTGGCAGGGTTATGGGACAACCTTATGGGTTTGTTGACAAGATAGCAAAGCTTATCCCTATGGAAGTAGGAATTACTTTAACCCTAGCCATGGAACAAGAAGAGGAACTTAGAAAGCGTTATCGTAACGAGGAAGAAGTTAAAACTTTAATTGATTTAGCCAAAAAATTAGAAGGCTCTCCTAGAAATGTAGGAAGGCATGCTGGTGGTGTCGTTATCGCACCAAATAAGATCGTGGATTTTGCACCTCTTTATACAGAGTATGGTAATTATCAACCTGTCGCACAATTTGATAAAAATGACATTGAATCAATAGGCCTAGTTAAATTCGATTTCTTAGGGCTTCGGACTTTAACCATTATTAATTGGGCAGTGAAAACGGTTAACGCTTCTGCAAACGAAAGTGACAAAATAGATATCACCAAAATACCTCTTAAGGATGAAAGGACCTTCTCTTTATTACAGCAATGTATAACGACAGCTGTATTTCAATTAGAGTCTAGAGGCATGAAGGATCTTATTCGGCGTCTAAAGCCGGATTGCTTTGAAGATATTGTAGCGTTAGTGGCATTGTTTCGCCCAGGTCCATTGCAATCTGGAATGGTTGATGACTTTATTGATAGAAAACTTGGCCGGGCAGAGATTGAGTATCCACATCCAGACTTAGGTCCAATTTTACAGCCAACCTATGGCGTGATCCTTTATCAAGAGCAGGTTATGCAAATTGCCCAAATACTTGCAGGGTATACGCTTGGAGCTGCAGATGTATTACGGCGAGCCATGGGTAAGAAAAATCTTGATGAGATGGCTAAACAGAGAGAAATTTTTGTTAGTGGGGCCGTTGAAAGAGGTGTTGTAGAAGCTACTGCTGCATATATATTTGATTTAATGGAGAAATTTGCCGGCTACGGATTTAATAAATCCCATTCAGCAGCATATGCATTGGTTGCCTATCAGACTGCTTGGCTCAAGGCACATCATACCGCAGCATTTATGGCTGCAGTTCTATCCTCCGACATGGCGAATACTGATAAAACTGTCTTCTCTATTGATGAATGTAAAAGTTTGAAAATTAAAGTTTTGGTACCATGTGTTAACAAAAGTATTTATCATTTTACAACAACAGATGAAAATTTAATTCGCTATGGACTTGGAGCTATTAAAGGCGTTGGTGAAGGTGCGATAGAAGCTGTCTTAAAAGAACGTAATAGAGGTGGTGAATTTAAAGATTTATTAGATTTTTGCTCAAGAATGGAGCTTCGCAAAGTTAATAAAAAAGTAATGGAAGCATTAGTATATTCTGGAGCTATGGATGTATTTGGAGAGCATAGAGCTGCGTTGATGTACCAACTTCCTGCAACTATGCAAGCAGCTGAGAAAATGCAATCAGACCTTTCCATAGGGCAGAATGACTTGTTTGGCTTAGGAGCTATCTCAGCCGAGACAATATGCGGGCAAGCTACGACAATTAAACCTTGGCCTGAGCGCGAGCTATTACGTAATGAAAAAAATACTCTTGGGCTTTATTTCAGTGGCCATCCTATAACTGAATATGAGAAAAAATTGGAGCAAATGCGTTGTACTCAAATTAAAGATCTAGAAGTAACTAAAAATATTAGAATATCTGGATTTTTATTAGCAATTAGAACAATGATTACTAAGCGTGGGGATAAAATGGCTTTTATAACCATTGAGGATAGAACGTCAAGGCAAGAAATCGCAGTTTTTGCTGATGTATTTAAAGATAAAACTGAGTTGCTGGTAAAAGATACCTTGCTAGTAGTTGAGGGACTAGTTGATCACGATAAATATTCTGGAGGATTGCGAGTTAGAGCCACAAAAATATTGTCATTTGCTGAGGCTGTTAATGAGCACACACGTGCCTTAAGTGTTCGTGTTGACGCTACTAAAGTAAGTGAGGAAGATATAGATATGATATTAAACACAATCGATGGTCATGTAGATGATACTTTTGGTAAGCCCGTGAGGATTATTTATAAAAACGCAGAAGGCTTAGCTGTAATAAACATGGAACAAAAATGTAAAATCACAGTAAACCTTCTTGACGAGCTGAGTAATATATCGAATACCCAGGGTGAACTTCATGTATGAATTTAAGTTTTACTCATGAACTTTGCAAATGCAAACTTTGCTTCGTCTGAGGCTAGTTGTTTGGAGAAAACTGCAAGCTCCATAGCAATGGTTTTGTCTAAAACACTTTGAATCGGGGCTTTAAGAAGTTTTTTTGTCTCAAATACAGCAGATTTAGGTAGATGTGCTATTTCATTTGCAACCTCAAGAGTTTTTTTCAAAGGCTCTTGACATAGTTCACCAATAATTCCGCAGTCTGATGCTTTTTGAGCATCAATCTTTCTACCTAACAGCAGAAGTTCATTTGCAGTGTTTCTATTGGTTATAAGGGGCAGGAGATAACTGGAACCAGCTTCTGGAACTAAGCCCAGGTGTACAAAAGGCATATGAAAATATGCACTTGGATCAGCAAAAACAAAATCACAGTGAAATAACAATGTTGTGCCGATGCCAACGGCCGCTCCCTGTACACATGCGAGTAAAGGTTTGTCAAAATTAGCTAAAATTTTCAAAAAAACAACAACAGGATGTTCATTATTTAAATCTGGATGATTTATGAAATCTGCAATATCATTACCAGCTGTAAAATTAGATGAAGTGCTTGAAATTATTACAGCTCTTATCGAGCTGGTATTAGATGCATAGTTTAAGCATCTGCTGAAATCAGTGTACATGGCACAAGTTAGCGCATTTAATTTATCTTCTCGATTAAGGGCGATCGTTAAAATATTATTTTCTAGGGATATTAGGATAGAGTTACTAGTTAGTTCCTCATTCAAATTTTTCATAAAAATTACCAGTAAATAAAACAATGTATTCTTAATATGATGAGCCTGGCAACTATCTTGTATGTAAATAATAAAAATTATACTATTCCTTTAAATGGTGGAGGTGGATATGGATATTTCGACAATTAATTACACTAGTAATAATGCTGGAGCTGAATTTGTAAATTCGCTTAAAAAAACGGGGTTTGCAGTGATTGATAATCACCCAGTTTCTGCACATCTAATAGAGGGTGTATATAGGGAGTGGCAAGAATTTTTCAACTCAGAAAACAAACATTCATATAAATATAGTATTAATTTACAAGATGGGTATGTTGGCTTGGATGATTCTGAAACAGCACAAGGAGAAATCCATCCTGATATTAAAGAGTATTATCAATTATATTTTCCCTGGGGTCGTTATCCTAATAGCATATCTATGCGCACACGCGAGTTGTTTAATCAACTATTTGATGTAGCACAAGTATTACTTGGATTTATTGAAGATGAAGTTGATGCTGAAGTTTTAAAAAACTTAAATATGCCTTTAAGGGAGTCACCTAGTGAGAGTAAATCACTATTTCGCGTAATAAACTATCCACCAGTACGTAATAAAGATGGAATGTGGGCTGCACCTCATCAAGATATAAATTTAATAACATTGCTGCCTGCCTCAACTTTAAGTGGCTTGCAAGTACAAGGACCAGATGAGAGTTGGCATGATGTTGGCACAGATTTTGGTCAGATAATTATTAATACTGGAGATATGTTACAAGAGTGCTCAAATTACTACTTTAAATCAACAACTCATCGGGTAATAGATGATCTAGATAGAGAGCCTGTCAACAGGATGTCATTTCCATTGTTTTTACATCCTCACTCAGAGGTACGTCTTTCTAATAGGCACACTGCTAAGTCGTATCTAGAAGAACGATTAAGAGAGAATGGGATGTTATCAACAGATGAGCAGCTTGATTTTTAGAAGCAAAGAAAGAGAATAAGTATCTATTCATAGGTTATTTGCAAATATCTAGTAACTGAATAGATACTTCATAAAAAGATAACTAACATTGTAGATACAGTTAATTTTATCTCCATCTGAGGGTTTGTTTTAAACAACAATTAATATAGACTATCGTCTCAATTAATTAAAATACAATAATAAACGTAAAATAAATAATAATAAGGCCTTACTGATGACAATACCCGAATCTGCACAACGTTGCTATAGTGACAATCTTATTAATTTATCAATGCAGTTGATCACTTTAGATAAAGTTTGCTGGATAGTTGAAGAAGAGCTTTCTACCATTTTTTCTTTTACTGATATTAATAATATTAATGAGAACGTTAATGAAACTACCCTTGAAGAGCTTAGAAATAACGATATTGAAAGCTTTTATTTGAAGGCTAAAAAATTAAGGGAATTTGGAAATTCTAATAGCAAACGTACAAAAATAGAACTTGTAAATGGATTAGAGAAAGATATATTTTCTGTAAGAAGTATATTGTCAGAATTTACATACAAAGGTGTACAGATAAATATAAATATAAAAGATAGCAACACTTTTTCTAATAACTATGTTAAAAATGCCTTCGTCAACATACGCCGAAAATGGGGTAAAATGTACAAAGGTTTTACAAAGCCTCATCCATCTGACCGCTATGTACTTTATGCTAAAGAATTTGTATCCATAGCTATGGCTGCAGCTGCTGCGAATGAGCTTGTACCCAGAGCTATAGTTGCGGCTAGAAGAAATATGTTGCCAATGTTTACGGCTGTTAGCATGCTTCCTTTTGATGAGACTCTATCGGAAGATAAATATATTCATACTAGTGATAACAGAGCTCCTCTTCCCTCGATAAGAAACTCATCTACCTTCTGATACACGTTCAAGTTGACCCGAATGGCTGTTAACAGCACCCAAATGATGGTAAAGGCAACCATTGGCATCAATCTGCAAAGGGTGTTTATTTGAATGATTCTTAGCTAATCAACAAAACCGATGAAATAGATGTCTAAATAGTTGAGCTCATAAAGAGAAGGCAGCTATGGCTACTATTGATTCAAGAACTTCATATGATGGTATGCATGTTGAGCGTGAGCAATCAGTAAGCGGATTTAATAATAATTGTGGCCTAAGTAGTATTTTAGGATTTGTGCTTGATATGGTTAGGCATAACCCAGATGATCCTGTTTTAAAAGAAGAGCCATATGTAAAACTGTTAGACTATTTAAATGAATTCCTTGATTTGCCTCAAGGTGAAAAATTAAAAAACTACCATGATGTTAAATATCTAATTGAAACCTTTCCTAACCATAATGATTTAGAGAAAATATTTTCATCTCCAATGCGTAAAATATTAGCAGATTCATGGGAACACTATAAAGATTCACCTGAAGCCCATAAATTTATTGTTGGAATGAACTCAACTCTTTTTTATAGACAGCAAAGTACAGAATTAGGTATGCGTCAAGAAACTCTTGATGATGAATATGCAGACATGTATAGGGCAAATAGTGAATTCTTTATAAACATGGTGACTAAATCTCAAAATGCACAAAAAATTATTTCCCTAGAGGAAGGTCTTGAAATATTAAGAGGCAATGGTGACATAAAAATATTAAAAAGAAATTTAGTGGAGATTGTCATCAGTGAATCTCCAGGTGAGCCCGTATTAGCTAAATCTATAATTACAGAGTTAAATTTAAATGAAGATGAAATAATGTATGCTGCGGCATATAAATCTAAAAATGAACCAAAAGTATGGCTAAGTGAACTTAAGCGAGAATGTGGTACGGAGCCAGATGGTGATATTGTAATAACAGCTGATTTTATTACTAAAATAAAGCCTTATTTACATAAGATTGTTGCAAACCATGAAGATATGAGCAGGTATGAAAGAAAGGAGCTGATGGATCTTCTTGGTGCTGCGATACAAGGAGATAAAATAACTTTCAACTCATCTGTCATAGAGGATATTGATTTCAGCGGTGATGTATATGAAGGCAATGGTCGGATATTGCCTGTGAAGTACCAGTTTTCCGATCCTTGGAATACTCCTGAGCAAGAGATACTGCAACATCAAATTGATAATATTAAAAGATCTGTTGGAACAACTGATGCAACAGAAATTGCGTTAATGGCTAATGCATCCGAGCAGTTAAAATTTGCTGGAGATTATGTTTCAGGAATGAAAAGTTCATATAAGGAGTTATTTGAGCTGGCATTAACTAATAAGGAAACACCATCAGAAAAAAACAAACAAAGGTTGAGTGATAGAATAGCCAAATACAGGGATTATTGTGAGGGTGTTGAATTTAATGTTGATGAAAAGTTCATATCTTCTCTAGAAGAGCCAAGTGATGAAAATGTTGATGAATTTAGACGAGTGCTAAAACAATATGAAACTAATTCAATATTTTTGAAAAATTTTGTTGATAAGACTTTTGATAAATGGATAGAGGAGACAGCCAAAAGTTCTATGATGGTAGGACAGGGTGTGAAAGTATTATCATCATATCTAGGCATAGATTGTCATGTATATACTTCTGGGGAAAAGTTTAATTTGGCAGAGCACTTAGATGGAAGTTCTGCAGTAATTTATCCAGATGAAACAAATACTGCCTCAAAAACTAAAGTTGAATTTACTGATAATCACGGGCTTCAAATAGATGAAGCTAATAAAATCATTGAATTTACTATAAAAGACGTTGCATCATATAAAAAATTTGGATCACCTGGTTTTGGGACAGCGCTAGACATATCTGGGATCACATGCCCAGTAGTAGAGGTTACTGAGAATGCAGATGGAACTGTCAGTTTGCAAGTGGACTATAGTTCTATGCTAAAAATCACTGCTGCAGATTTGAAAGATAAACTTGCTATTCAGGGACAAATTAATCCTATTCTACCAAGAGAACATTTGATTGTGGATACAAATTTAAGTAATGTCACAGGGACCAGGACTCTTAAAATTTATAATCCTGGGAATATTCACTGGCAAAGAGAAATACCCACAACAGATGTTAATTATTACCGGGAAGCGAATCGTAAAGCAAAACAATTAGGATCAATAAGTGGATTTAAAAAAATTCCAGGCAAAGCTAGAAATGAAAGTGACTTTTATACTGATGCTGAATTTTCTGATTTATACAGGAAAATGTATGGAGCAAATCAGGCTGCTGCAGCTGAAGCTAAAAAGGCTCCAGTGTATTCTGCAAATTTTGAAGATTACCAGGTTGTTATAAAGGAGAGATTTTCTTTAAAATGGAAACAGGCATTGCGTGAAAAAGCAGCGGTTATAGCTGGGAAGCGTGCACACGCAAAATCTCCTGGTGCTCTTCCTTCTGGCTCACCAACATCAGTTGTCGATTTGTCAGGAGTTAGAACCGGGCCTAACGCTAGTCCTAGTCCTAGTCACGCTGATAGTAGGAAAAAAACAGCTGCAGCTAAAACTCCTGTAGCAACTTCAGTGATAGTAAGAAAGAGAAAAAGTACTGTAGAGCCATCCAGAGTAAGTAGCTTTGGTAGCGAGCCTTCTAGTGATGGTAGAAAAAGAAGAAAAACACCTTCTGGAATAGTAGAAAGTAATCTGTTAAGTCCATTAGAAGAAAGATTTAAGACCTTAAATGGGTTATCTGCAAGTAACCCCAATCCTTTAATACAAACAAAGAGAGCACCAAGCCTGATTTTCCCAAGTAGCCGGCATAGTCCTAAAGTTGTTGAAGAAGAGCCTAGTACTCAACTTGTTAAGAGAGCAGAGCCTGGGGAGTTTATGCACTCGATAGATATGTTACAAGATCAGATAAGAGAGGCGAATGAATATGTTGCTAGAGATGGCGCAGTTCTATTGCCTGATCATCCAAAATACAATGAATTTTATGACGATGATGGCTCTGTAGTTACAGAAAAAAGTAAAGAATTAGAATTTGAAATTGAGAAAGCAAAAGCTTTTATGGGCAAAAAAATCGTCATAGAAACTAATGCTGATAATGAGGCAACAAGTTATATGGTTAGCGATGTTGTTACTAATGAAAAGATTATAAAAGCTGAAACACTAGGGAATACTATAAAACTTCGAGCATATAATAAAGATGATGAAACAATTATTATTATGCTGGCTCCAGCTATTGATTATGCGATAGAACATAATAGGGAATTAATGTCTATTCGAGTAATGGACCGAAATGATCCAGAATATGCTTTACAGATTTTTGAAAAGGCAATGGAGCATGGGTTGAACCCTCAGATCAAGGATAGGGAAACGCTAAAAGCTATTAAAGATAATGGTTTATCTGAGCGTTATAAAGAAGCACTTGATAAAATGACTTCTATCTTAAAGCGTGAACAACCCAAATTAAATTTGGGACGATAGATTATTTAATGTTTTTTTATCTGGGAAATGTATTACCCCGACTATTCCAACAATAAACATTACAGGAATACCAATCATAGCCCAGTAATATGTGTAATTTCCGGCATCACCAAAATATAGATATGAACCAATACCAGATAAAAGTCCAATGATAATACTAACATAGACACCAGTACGGGATTTTTGCGAAATGTAAAAACCAGATAGTAGAGCAAAAGATAGCGATACAACTGGAATATTAGCTAAAATCATCTTGCTGAGGATGTTGTCGACCAGAACGTTTGTAAGAATATATGTAATAACCGCGCAAATGAACATCATTATTACATATGAGTTAACACTTTTTGTCTGCTTAAACTCTAATGACATAGTTGCCATTGCATTCCAAAGTCCAGTCAAGGTGGTTGATGAAATTAAAAACAGCAATGAATAGCCAATATATGAAAATTTGCCACTCATAACTTGGTTTAGAGCATATGGAAATGACTCTTGAGGATCTGCAAAACTAATGCCTTTAATTGCTAGAGTATAACTGATCAAGATCCCTATGGAATATAAACAAAAAACAAATATGGCAGAAAATATAACCGCAATTTTCGCGGTGGTTTTATTCTTTGCTGCAAAGATTCGTTGCCCATACCATGGTGCCAAAATATAACTAAACATAGTTAATGGAAACAAGGAAAGCAGAAATGAATTATCTAATAATTCGGGTCTTATTTTTATTTCCTTAATATTATCGAAATTTGTGGGTAGCATTGTGGCAAAATACAGTATAAAGGGCAGAGCTATAATAACTATCAAAAAAGCTATAATGTCTACTTTCACAATAGAAGCAAGTCCCTTTTTTATGACCATAAATAATGTAGCTATAGCTAAATAGGCACTAATAAACCATTCACTTTCTAGGTTGATAAAGTTTTTGAATAATATAGTTAGAGATTTTAAATATGTCGCACTAAAGCCACTCATTGCAGTAAATAAAAAAATTGCGCTTATCATGCCAATAGTTTTACCATACTGTTTAATAAAATAATCCACAGTAGATGTACCATTGAATTCTTTCCATTTTTTTGCAGCTACCAAGGCATAAAAGAGCAGGCCGATTAAAAATACTAGAGGCAGAGTCAGAGCTTTTAAGCCACTTACGTAACCCAGGGAGGAGAATGCAATAAGTGTTGCCGTATTAAATTCAGTCATTACCAGGGTGGCTGTGAGAGAAAAAATACCTAAGTCCCTTTTAGACACTACATACTCATTTGCTTTAAGTTCCGATGGTTGTTTTTTTAGTGCGTACTGGAGCAATATAAATAGCAATGTAACAATAAAAAAAATATGTAAATAAGTACTCATGTTGTATGTTTCTATAATGAGGGGGTAAATTATATAACAATATTACCTATGGGAGGAAGACCTTTTTAGGAATGATGTTATTTAGGAGCGTTGTTATTATCAAAACTATTTAGCAACTCAATGTCAAGGTCATTTTGCTTATATTGAGAATCTTTACGACGGAGTTCACGATCTAGTTTAGAGATGTATTTTGTTAAAGCCGCCCGTTGTTCATTACTTTTATAAATAATACGACCAGAGACATTGATATGTTTAGATAAAGGTTTGAGTCTGTAGACCATAAAATCAAAAATGATGGACTCATCATCACTTATTTCTAGTTCACACCCATGGATAATATCTCTAACTGAAAAGATATCCTCATCATCTTCAGAGCAAATGAAAGCTATGCCACTACTAGAAACATCCTTTATTTTCAGTTCAAGTTCTCGCCCAGAATAGTTACACTTGATCGTTCTATCTACAGCAGCACTTAGCTTAATTCTATAGCTATCACGCCGTTGTAGATATCCAATGTCTTCAGGAAAGGCAATATGATAAACCTTGTTGCCATGCTGTATTTCATCTCCGATAACCTGAGATTTAAAGGTTACAGCAATACCATTGTCATTGCTGGTAAAACGAAATGCGTTACCGGATAGAGCCGCATCATTTCCCTTTGAAGGCACAAATTCATCAAGTAGTATTCGTTCACCTGTAACTTCAATAATCATAGTCATGAATTGTTCTGTGTAGCCTTTGAATTTTACCGTAGCTGGAGAACGTTGAGAACAAAGTTTCTGTAGAGTAGCAATTGAAAGCTCTTTTTGCTCAGAATATTTTTTCTTTTTTATTCCTAGCTTTGAAGCCAATTTCTTTAACACGAGTTATATTTTCCCTGAAACTCTAGAGCTAGAAGTTAGATTTATTGAGTGGTCAGCTTTTTCATCGTAAGTTGTTTGTGATGCGTTGCCATATAGCTCGTTGATGCGTTGAGCCACCTGCATAGAATTATATTTAATAACTTTGGAGTTGATACTGTTTAGTTCACCAAGTTTATGTAAGATTTTTTCAAGAGTATTAAAATGAGCAAGAAATTTCTTCTTGAGTATTGGGCTTTTAATATTATCTGCAAATGATTTTAGGCCTTTTTCATCTTTTGATAAATTTAGGGAGTTCAGAAGAACGTTTCTTTGTGTTTGGTTCTCTTCAAGCGATTCGATAGTTTTATCAATTTCAGGAACTAATTTTTCGAGCTTGGATGAATCAAAATGTTCAAGTGCATGCTTTTTGGCCTCAAGCAGCTTTAGCATGATTTCAGCAAGGTCAATATCTTTAGTAATAGAATCTAATATTTTGATGCTTACTCCCATGCAAAGTCTCCTATTTTTTAACGTGAATATCTAATAATTTATCCGCAATTCGTTCTGCGGTGCTTAGTTTTGCATCAGTGCTTGATAGAACATCAAATTCACCACGTTCAAGTCTAGCGCGTGCTGCCATAACTTTAGCCTTATCAACTTCAGGGGCATTAGTGATGTCATTTTGTAGCTGTAGCAAATCTTTTGCTTCTTGAGTAATATTTACAGAAGTATTTCCATTTTGATTTGGTGCAGTATTATCTATAGGCGTCTTAAGTTTTGTTTTTATATCATCAGTTTTTTTTGAGATTGGATCATCCAAAGGTCCTGCATCACGATATATTGAGCTATCTATTTTCATCCCTGCTCCTGAATTTAACTTTTATCATTAATTCACATACTAAATTTTAGTATATTTGTAAGCATCTAACTACTTGTTAGAGATAATACTTTTTCGACCTAGAACAACCCGCGCATGTTGACTTTCTGACTAACTACATTCTAGAGATAATAACTCTTCCGTGACCTGCAACAATTCCTTCTATAATGCGTTTAGAAGCAGTATTGCGAACTTGAATACTACTACCCATTGTGCCATCCGATAAAGATTTTCCTGTTGTGCGCACTTCAAAGCCATTAGCTTGCCCAATGATTGAAATTAAATCACCTCGATTTATTATTATAGGTTTTGTAATGAGTCTAGGTTTCATTATAGTATTCGTTTTAATGTTTTGAGTCGCACTTAAGCCAACAACCTCATCAATGCTATTAAAAAATCCATGCGTTAAAGACGCAATATTGACTTTTTGAATATCTAAATCTTCTGGACCTACAATTTCACCTCTGCTCAATGGTCTTCTGGTAAGGACAGCATCATTATATATAGCAACATTAACAGGTATATACATAGACCAAGCTGGGTAGGGGCAGCTTACAATAATAGTTGTTCTGTTACCAATTTGAGATCTTGCTGGTAACTCATATTCATATGGTTGTTCACATGCGCGTAATTTAAATCTATCATCTAGTTTTGAAGGCTTTATAATAATTGTGCCATGATATCTGCCACTTAATTCTGAATATAGAAAATCTTGAATTTCAGGATATATTTCTGAGATATTTGCATACTCTGATGCTAATGATATAGTTGGTAGCAGTAAGGAGATGCCAAAAACCAAACGTAGTATAAATTTATTCATTTCTCTGACCTTATCTCTACTTACTATTTAACATGCTAAAATTGTGCCAAGAAAAAAAACCAAATAGTTACTAAACTTATTCTATGGAGGAGTCTAAACGACAGGCCTCGCAAACAAGAGTATTGATGGGTGTCTAAATTAGAGGTGTCAACACAAGAGTTTTTACGCTTTAAGCGATTCTTGCAAGATGAGTGTGGGATTCTTTTAGAAGATAATAAAAAATACTTAGTGGAAAGCAGGCTAAATAAGCTTTTAGAGTCAAATAATATTGAGAATATTAATAAACTTATTGACGATATGGCAAGTCCCATGGGTAAACGACTACGAGATCAAGTCATAGATGCCATGACTACAAATGAAACTAGTTGGTTTCGTGATACAAAACCATACAATTTACTTAAAGATATAATATTCAAAGATATTAGAGAATCTTCAGATAATATTAGAATAGGATCATTTGCTTGCTCATCCGGGCAAGAGGCATATTCAATTAGCATGTGCTTACATGAATTTAAAAAAGTGTTTCCAGGTTCATTTCATAAGGGCTCTGCAATAATTGGCTTAGATATTTCGCAAGAGATGCTTGCCAAGGGAATGAGTGCTACTTACAGTGAATCTGAAATGTCACATGGTTTATCTACAAGTAGAAAAAGTATATTTTTCCATAAAGACAAAAATGGCTTATATCATGTTGTTGATGAAATTAGAGATGTTGTTCGTTTTCAACAGTTGAACTTACTAAATAGTTTTATTTTGTTAGGTAAATTTGATGTGATATTTTGTCGAAATGTTTTATTTTATTTTGAGCCTGAGACACGAATGAAAATTATAGAAAAACTCTATCATTCTCTGAATAGCAATGGCTACCTTATTTTAGGTGGGCCTGAATCAATTGGTCAGTATATGGCTATTGATGAAGAGGATACTCCGAACTACTTCGAAACAATAAGTGTCCCCCTTGGTCAATACTATCGTAAACTAGACTAGTTGGCATAAGCATTGCACTTTCTCTTAGCAAAGGAGAAAGAATGATTAACATTGATAAATCTTTTGGAATATTTCCAGCGGCAATGTTGGTTCATGGGAAGCGTGCAGAAGTTATAGCAAGTAACCTTGTAAACCAAGATACGCCTGGCTGGGCAGCAAAAGATATAGATTATCAAGCAGCATTACAAGCACTAGAAGATAATGGTCTCAATAATGACATGAATATGCAGTCATCAGAAGAACAGATGAATATTGCATTAGAACATGTGAAATATCGACAAGTCATGCAAGATTCCGTAGATAATAACTCTGTTGATGCACAGCTGGAAAATTCAGCCTATGTGGAAAATTCTATGCGCTATATGGCTGCAATAGAATTTTTAAACGGCAGGATCCGCGGCATTATGAACGCAATCAGGGGAGATTAGGGATGTCATTATTTAGAGTGTTTGATATTGCTAGCACAGGAATGAGTGCTCAAAATGCTAGATTAAATACTACTGCTAGTAATTTAGCTAATGTTGATAGTGTTGGCTCAAGCAAAGACACTACTTACCGAGCAAAAGAGGCAGTATTTGCCTCTACATTGAACAATATTCGCCGTGACCCATTTGCATTTGATGATGGGGCAGCTGCAGGGGTTGAGATTAAAGAAATTATTAACAATGACTCTGAGTTGCAAATGCGCTATCAACCAAGTCATCCCAAAGCAAATGAAGATGGTTATATTTTCATGCCTAATGTTGATACGGTTGCAGAGATGGCAAATATGATATCAGCATCAAGAAGCTATCAAACTAATACGGAAGTATTTCAAACAGCAAAAACTTTAATACAAAAGACTCTTGAATTAGGGAAATAACATAGGTAATTAATATGGCCACTGGTATAAATACAACATCTACGACTGGGTATGATGATTTCAAATCATTAGGTTTGACTCATACAGAAGAGACTAAAATTGATCGTGATAGTAAACAAATAGGTGATTTCATGCGGTTGTTTATTGAGCAATTAAAGCATCAAAATCCAATGGAGCCACAAGAAGGAGCAGATTTCCTTGCACAAATATCTCAAATGCAAAGTGTTGAAGAGCTAAGGAATGTCCAAAAATCTGTGACTGATATGAGTGAGTCATTTCAATCAAGTAGAATTTTAGAAGCAACTAGTATGATTGGCAAATCAATTGAGGTGCCGAATAATCAAATGATGCTGAAAACTGAGCAAAGTGGTCATGCAAAATCAATTAAAGGTGAGGTGATGATCCCTAATCTTGGTGAAGATGATACTGTTAACAATGTATTGTTGAATGTATACGATCCAGTAACTAGTGAAATTATTCAAACTTATCAATTCGGGCCACAATCATCTAATGCTTCTGTTCCATTTCAATGGAATGGGAATCATGTTCAAGGTGAACAAATTGGTGAGCGGTTATCAAACTCTGGGGGTGAGCCTATAATGGATGGACCATATAGAGTTCAAGCTCAAGCACAAATAAATGGGCAGTGGCGGAATGTGAGCACTATGGTTTCAACTAGTATTGATAGTGTTTCTATAGATAAAGATACTAATGAATTAACATTGAATGCTTCTAGTATTGGACAAGTTAAATTATCAGAATTACAGAAGATACACGAATAATTAATGGAAGATAATATAAGGGGAAGATAAATGCCATTTAATTCTGCACTTAGTGGACTAAAAGCATCAGCTAGTCATTTACAAGTGATTGGTAATAATATAGCCAATGCAGGAACTGTGGGTTATCGGCGATCAAGGACATTATTCTCAGATGTATATGCGGCAAGTGCTTTAGGAACAAGTTCAAATGCAATCGGTGAAGGAACAAAGTTAAATGAAGTACGACAAGAATTTACTCAAGGTTCAATTAACGCTGCAGATTCAAATTTAGATTTGGCCATTAATGGAAATGGTTTTTTTAGACTAGATGATAGTGGTAGTGTGGCTTATACCCGAGCTGGAGCATTTAGATTAGATAAAGATGGATTTATTACTAATTCAAGTTTGCAGAAATTAACTGGATTTCAGGCTGATGGAGGCGGAAATATTACTGGGGCATTAGGAACGTTGAAAATTGAAAATGCTAATTTGTCGCCTAAGAGTACAGCAGCAATTGCAGCTAAATTAAATTTAGACGCTGCAGCATCACCGCCAACAACAGCATTTACTACAGGTTTCACTCCAGCATCGCCACCATCTGCAACATCATATAATAACTCAACCTCAACAACGGTGTATGATAGCCTAGGTAATTCACATAATTTAACAACTTATTTTGTAAAAGCTCCAGCAGAGAGAACTTGGAAAGTACACTTAGGGATGGATGGAACAGATATTACACCATCAGCGTCTGCTGTTCCTGGTGGAGCTACTCCAGCATCATATCCAGCAGGAAGTTTAGCTCAACCTTATACTTTAGTGTTTGATTCTTCTGGAGGGTTAATTGCTAACAACACTGCAGCACCACCACAGTATTATGGTGCACCTCCTGTGGATTCAACTGTAACAGCATTAACAAATTCAAATGCGTTACCAATTTTAGATATTGGAGATATAACTTTGAATGGAATACCAATCGTTCCGCCAACATCTTCAATGGACACAACATCCACTACAGATAAACTTTCAAGTGGTAGAGCTTTATCTGCAGCAATAAATGCGAGTAGCACCTTACATGGAGTGACTGCAACATCGAATGCAGCAATTTTTGATATGGGGGATGTCGCAGGTACTGGAGGCGGAACCACTCTTACTGCTGGAGAATTAACTATTAATAATGTACAAATTATAGCAGCAGCTGGAGCCCTAGATAATGCAGCAGAAGTTGTCACAGCAATTAATGTATTTCAGGCTACAACAGGCGTTGTGGCAAGCAATCCTGCTGGGAATCAAATAGTGTTAACAGCAGCAGATGGTCGAAATATTCAAATGGTTACTAATGGAGTTGGCGGTGGGCTTACAACAGCTAATTTAAATATGAATGGAGGTGCACTAGATAAGGTGCAACGAGCAACATTTGCCTTAAATGCTACTAATAATGCAGGTATTACTGTTGGAGGAACAACATCTGGTGATGCTGGATTAGCTACAGGTCCACTTCGAGGCATTATACAAGGAAATAGTGATTTAGTGACAGTCAGTGATTGGAACCCTGCTACTGGAGCAATATCACCACAAGCATTATCTCTTGGCTTAACCGGAACCACAAATTTTTCTGCACCATTTTCAATAACAAGTTTGAGTCAGGATGGCTATGGTGTAGGCAGATTAACCAGTGTTGATGTTGATCAGGAGGGTTTAATAACAGCTAGATATGGTAATGGACAATCACAAAATTTAGGTCAAGTAGCCATTGCAACATTCAATAGTCCAGAAGGGTTACAGCCACAAGGAGATTCAGCGTGGTCAGAAACCACAAGATCTGGAGCAGCTTTAGTCGGTGCGCCTGGGACATCAAATGCTGGATTGATAGCATCAGGATCCTTAGAAGATTCCAATGTGTCATTAACCGATGAGTTAGTAGAACTTATTGTTGCACAAAGAAATTTTCAGGCAAATGCTCAAACTATAAGAGCCGCTGATGCCATAACACAAACTGTAATTAACATTCGTGGTTAATAGGTGAATAAGTATGGATAGATCGCTATATGTATCGATGAGTGGAGCATCGGAAGTATTTACAGCTCAAGCAATTAAAGCTAATAATCTTGCTAATTTGTCGACGCCAGGATTTAAAGCGGCTCTAGTACAACAAACAAGTGTTGATGTTATTGGTGAGGGTTTACCAACCAGAAGTTATGCCCAATCTGAAGTCCCTGGATATGATTTAACCCCCGGTACTGCCCAGATTACTAATAATGATTTAGATATTGCTATTAAAGGTGAGGGGTGGATAGTAGTAAGTAATGAAAATGGTGCGCCAGGATTAACTAGACGTGGTGATTTATCTATAGATGCTCAAGGCCAACTAGTTAATGGAGCTGGCTTTAGAGTGGAAGGCTCTGGAGGCCCAATAATTATTCCACCAGCACAAAGCGTAGCTATTGCAGAAGATGGTCAAATATCAGTAATTCCTATCGGTGCTGATGCTACTACTAAAGTAATTGTTAATAAAATAAAATTAACAAGTGTTGATGCAGCTGACGAGTTAAAAATAAGAACAGACGGACTGTTTGATTTAGGATCAGAAAGTAATTTTGAAGATGATATTAGTATATCACTGCAAGTAGGGGCCCTTGAAACTAGTAATGTGAATGCAGTAAATGAATTGGTTGACCTGATATCTTTAACACGAAAGTATGAATTAGATGTGAAAATGATGAATGTAGCCAAAGAAAATGATGAAGGGTTGGCTCGAATATTGCAGCTATAAAAACATACAGTGAAGGGAGATTACTATGCATCCGGCGTTATGGATTAGTAAAAGTGGTTTAGATGCACAACAGACTGATATATCTGTAATTTCAAATAATTTAGCTAATGTTAATACTACAGGATATAAGAAATCAAGAGCTGTATTCAAAGAGCTAATGTATCAAAAATTACGTCAATCTGGTGCTGAAACAACATCTGGTAATGAGCTTAATAGTGGCTTAATGTTGGGTACTGGAGTTAAATTAGTTGCAACTGAAAAAGATTTTGGAAGTGGTAGTCCATTACGAACAGATAACCCATTAGATCTTGCTATTTTAGGCCGTGGTTTTTTCCAAATACAAAAACCTGATGGAACAACTGCATATACCAAAGATGGAAAATTTAGTACAGATTCCTCTGGTAATATTGTTGATTCTGAGGGTCGTTCATTAATACCATCTATAACTATACCTACAGGATCAACAGGAATAACTATTGGCCGTGATGGTCAGGTTTCAGTTTCAACTACAGGACAGACATCCACTACAGTTGTTGGAACTGTACAGCTGGCAGATTTTATTAATCCTGCAGGCTTGGAGCCTATTGGCG
Organism: Francisellaceae bacterium; assembly: GCA_018703155.1. Lineage (GTDB taxonomy): Bacteria > Pseudomonadota > Gammaproteobacteria > UBA6186 > Azoamicaceae > JABJGS01. The sequence goes on from JABJGS010000067.1 coordinate 50,590, forward strand.
ACAGTTTGTTTATAGAGACATCATCAAGTGGCTCAGCTACGGTTGGAAATGCTGATACTTCAGGTATGGGATCTCTTGAGCAAGGAACATTGGAAAGCTCTAACGTAAATGTTGTAGAAGAATTAGTTAGTCTGATTAAAAGTCAACGTGGTTATGAAATGAATGCCAAGAGTATAGAGGCTGTAGATGATATGTTGAAGTTTATTTCGCAGGTATTGTAATGAAATTTAATGATGAAAAAACTATAGTAGTTCTCGCAATATTAGCATTAAGCTCCTGTGGTACGTTAGGGCCAATGCCATTGCCTGATGATCCAAGGTTTCAGCCAATTATCCCGGAAATTTCAGAGGCGCCTAAACCAGTTGGGGGGAGCTTGTATATTAAAGGAACAGGGCTGTCTTTATATCAAGACATGAAGGCACATCGTGTAGGTGATATTATAACTGTGCGTTTAATGGAAGCAACAAAAGCATCAAAAGATGCAGCGTTAAATACTAAGAAAGATTTTGATCAAACTATTGCAAATCCAACATTATTTGGGCGTAGCCCATCACTTAAAGCTAGTGATTTACCTATTGTTGGTGGGTTGCCAATTTTGAATAATAAATCAGGATTTACTTTGGAGTCAGGTGTAGACAACTCTACAGAATTTAAAGGAAAAGGTGATAGTGCTCAGAATAATTCACTTAAAGGTGATATTACCGTAACAGTATCTCAAGTGTTACAAAATGGTAATTTAGTTATTCGTGGTGAAAAATGGATCACTCTGAATCAGGGGGCTGAATATATGAGGCTGACTGGAATAGTAAGGCCGCAAGATATTGGACCCAATAATGAAGTTCTATCAACAAGAATTGCAAATGCTAGAATCACCTATAGTGGCACTGGTGATATGGCTGAATCAAGTAAAATGGGTTGGATAAGTAGATTTTTCAATAGCTCTATATGGCCATTTTAGGAAGATGTATGGTAAAGAATAATATATTTATACAAATGTTAATAGCTTCAATAATTATACTATTACTATGTTCTAGCGCTAATGCCGAAAGAATTAAAGATATATCTTCAATATCTGGGATTAGAGGGAATCCATTAGTAGGTTATGGTCTTGTAGTTGGTTTGGATGGTTCTGGAGACAATAGCGATTATACTTCACAAAGTTTCAAAACCATGCTTGCACGTTTAGGAGTACAGTTGCCATTAAATGTTCAAGCAAAATCTAAAAATGTTGCGGCCGTTGCAATTCAAGCAGAGCTGCCAGCATTCGCACGGCCGGGTCAGCAAATAGATGTAACAGTATCATCTATAGGTAATGCCAAATCATTACGAGGAGGTACCTTATTGCTATCACCATTAAAAGGAGCTGATGGTAATGTTTATGCTATTGCTCAAGGAAATTTAGTTGTATCTGGTTTTGGTGCCGAAGGAGCTGATGGCTCTAAAATTACTGTGAACATACCTGTGGCAGGTAGAATTCCTAATGGTGCTAGTGTTGAAGTAGAGTCTCCTTCAATGTTTAATCAAGATAATAGCATGACATTACTTTTACATCGTAATGACTTCACCACAGCAAAACGTATTGCTGATGTTATTAATAAAAGTGTATCTATGGGGACAGCACATCCTGTTGATGCAGGGGCCGTAAAGGTGAGCGTGCCTACAGAATTTGGAGCAAGAGTTCAATTTTTATCATATATTGAAAATCTATCATTGAATCCTGGCGAAGAAGCCGCGAAAATAGTTGTAAACTCAAGAAGTGGTACAATAGTTATTGGCAAGCATGTTGTGGTGGGGCCAGCAGCTGTAGCACATGGTAACTTAACAGTGAATATTTCTGAACAAGAGAATGTATCGCAGCCAAATGCATTTTCTGAAGAAGGAAGAACCGTTGAAACTACTGAATCTACTGTTTCAGTAGATCAAGAAAGAGGCACAATGTTTATGCTGAACAAAGGCGTATCTTTAGAAGAAATTGTTCATATGATAAATCAAGTTGGGGCTGCACCAGGGGACTTAATGGCAATATTGGAAGCTTTAAAAGAAGCTGGTGCATTAAGTGCTGATCTGGAGGTCATATAAATGGTGGATGCTAATTTACAGATTGAATCAGCAAACATGCAGCGTCGATTTTATGCCGATAATAATACACTATCATCTTTAAATAAAAACTCTGATCAAATAGAAAATCTAAAATCAGTAGCTAAGGAATTTGAGGCTATATTCTTACAAATGGCTATAAAAAGCATGCGTGATGCAGGCAAAAGTATGAAGAGTGACCTAATGTCGAGTAGTGCTGAAGACACATATCAGGAAATGTATGATAGTCAGTTATCATTACATTTATCTAGCTCTTCTTCAATTGGAATAGCAGAGGCTATTGTACGTCAGTTTAGTCAAAATTTTGCAACAAATAATAGTGATGATGCAAAGGGACAAGAGGTTTCTGTTTTACCTGCGGAGGCTGTAGAAAAATCATTAAGTCATAATTTAGTTGTAGATAATGGAAATATCAATCATATTGATTCGGTTCATGAACCAGCACAAAAAGAAATATTTGAACCACATGACTTTGTGGAAAAAGTTTGGTCTGGAATTAAAGAGGTTGCTAAAAGCATTGATATTGATCCTAAAATGATGTTGGCTCAAGCAATTCATGAAACAGGCTGGGGCCGATTTATCCCTAAAATCAGTACCGGAGAACTAGCTAATAATTTATTTGGTATTAAAGCAGATGAAAGTTGGCATGGAAGTAGTATTGTTGCTAAAACTACTGAAGTTGAAGATGGTGTGGTAAAGCAACAAAAAGAAAAATTCAGAACATATGGAAATGTTCGTACTAGTATGGAAGATTATGTGGATTTTGTTAGTAATAATCCTCGCTATGAAAAAGCTTTAGCATCTAACAATGGTGTCGAATATATTAAAGAATTGCATAAAGCTGGGTATGCTACAGATCCTAATTATTCAGATAAAGTATTGAATATATATAATGGGGATAGGTTAGAGAGCTTGTTAAATCATATTGATGAGCGAGGTTAATTAAATGTGTGCAGGGATTACAAGTATTGGTGTATCTGGATTAATTGCATTTCAACAACAGTTGGCAACTACAGGTCATAACATAAGCAACTCTGGTACGGAAGGTTATCATCGCCAAACTACTTCGCTAGAAGCACGATCTGCTGTTTTAGCTAGTGGTGGTTATATGGGAACTGGTGTAAAAATTAAAGAGACTTTAAGATCTGAAGATAAACTTACATTGAAATTATTAAATGGGCATCATACTAATGAAAGCCGTTATGATTCAGAAGTTACACAAGCTGAAAAAATGACCTTGCTTTTGGCAACAGATGAGACCGGCCTGTTAAACTCAATGAAACGTTACTATGAATCTATGAATGAGCTCTCTAATGATCCATCTAACCTACAATTACAATCTAATTATTTGTCGGAATCAAATTCGATGGCACAACAATTTAATAATATTGAAAATAACATTTTAAGCATTGTTTCTAATATTAATGATGAAACAATAAGTACTGTAAATGAAATAAATTCTTTATCTGAGTCGATTGCTAATCTTAACAGAAGTATTTTGATTTCAGGAAATGCGACCGGTACTAGCTCCGCCAATGATTTGAAAGATCAGCGAGATAAATTAATATCTGAATTGTCAAAAATAATTACCGTAAGTACCGTGGATGCTGATGATGGAGCTTTAAATGTATTTATTGGTACTGGGCAAGCATTAATTATAGGCACTGATAGCACTACGCTGGGAACGCAACTAAATAGCACTGATCCATCGAAGTTAGAAATTACGTCTATAAATTCTGCAGGAACAGTACAAATTATAACTAGTGTTATAAATGGAGGCAAGCTTGGAGGCTTAAAGGAGATAAATAATTCTTTAATAGAGCCAACAAAAAATAAATTAAATCGCCTTGCTGTGATCTTCTCTATGACAAGTAATGCTCAGCATCGGTTAGGAATGACACAAAATAATAAAATAGGTGGCGATTTATTTACAGATATGAATGAAATAGGTTTGCAACTAAGTAGGTCGTTGGCTGACAATAAGAATTTAGGTACTGCAGCATTCACTGTTGCAATAAATGAAATTTCAAGACCGATATCTGGACCTTATAATGTTTTTGGAGCATCAAGTTCAATACTAGATGCAACAACTCTAGGAACTCTAGGGGTAGGTGACTTAACTATCAATGGGGTGTCAATTAGAGCTACTGTTGCAGGAGACGATATAACTTCAACTTCAGATGCATCATCTAGTGCTAAGGCCATTACAGCAGCTATAAATTCTAGCACAGCTCAAACAGGAGTTACTGCTACTGCAAAACCAAATAGTTTAAAACTAGGATCATTTAATGCAGGAACATTTACAGCAGGACAATTTCAAATTAATGGACAAAATATTGTAACAACAGTTAATACAGCCACGCACCTACTAGAAAGAATAAATGCTCTTACATCTACAACTGGAGTTAGAGCAACTGCATTGGGTAATGATGTAACCTTAGTTGCTGATGATGGTCGTAATATTCAATTATCTTCAAATACAGATCAACCAGCCGCAACATTCACATATTTTGATACTAATTCAGTCGTAGCTTTAAATAAAGTACAGCGCTCTTCAGTTGAACTTAGCAGCAATACCAAAGCTATCACCATTTCTGGTCTCAATCCAGGTGATGCAGGCTTAACAGCAGGGTCAACTCCAACATTGGAAACTAATTTGTATGGTACTGAATATGACTTAACTTATGATGGAGCATTATATAAATTAACTCGTAATAGCGATCAAACCCTTGTTTACAGTGATGCGTCTAGTACTATTAATGTTGATGGTATGACCATAACGTTAAATACAGGTACTATTGGTATCGGAGATAAATATATAATAAAACCAAATGCTGGAGCTGCTCGTAATTTTAATCTTGAAATTAATAACGTTAAAGATATTGCTAGTGCATCTCCAGTAAAGACCAGTGCAACAGTAAGTAATATTGGTACAGGTAGTATTGTTAGAGGGGTTATTTTAAATACCACCGGAAATCCAGCAACAACTAGTACGAAATATGGTAATGCCTTTGGTAGTGAAAGTACTCTTACACCACCAATTAGGATAGAAATAGCAAATGATATGAATGGGCTTCCAACTAGATATAAAGTATTTGATGTTACGAATGGTTCGCCAGGGGTGCAAATTGGTCCAGATCAAACTTTTGTGCCTAACTCTGAAAATAATATTTTCCCGCTATCTGGTGTAGTTGATAATACTTTGCCAGGTCCAAATCCAGCATATTCCTATGATCCTGGATATCGAATATCTATTAATGGAGCACCAGTAGCTGGAGATCAATTCAATATTGACTTTAATTTCAATGGATTCTCAGATAATGGTAATGTATTTGAAATGTCAAAAATGCGTACGGAAAAATTAGTGAAAGAAGATAATGCTTCATTATTGGAAAGTTATGCAAAAACTGTATCACTAGTTACTAGCAGAACACAAACATCTAAAAGTAATTATGAGTCAATAACAATACTTAGAAAACAAACAGAAGGTGAATATTTAGCAAAAGTTGGGGTAAATTTAGATGAAGAAGCTGCAGAATTAATAAGGTTGCAGCAAGCATATACCGCGGCTGCAAGAGTAGTTAGTACAGGTAAAGAATTGTTTGATTATTTGATTTCAGCAGTTAGTAGATAGGAGGTAAAGCAATGGCTAATAGAGTTTCCACACCACAGTTACACTTTCAAAATTTAAATGCTTTACAGTTGCAGCAAACTAAATTGTCAAAAACGCAAAACCAAATATCCCTAGGTAAAAAAATCACAACTCCCTCTGATGATCCTATTGGAAGTTCTAAAGTAATTACTAAAAAAAATGAACAAGCACAGTTAGAACAATATAATAGCAATGTTGATTTTGGGAATTTTAATTTGGCTAGTATTGAAAATCAGTATTCATCAGTTATAGAAGGTATGCAAAGAGTACGAGAAATTGCAGTTCAAGCCGGTAACATAACTTTGTCTCCCGAAGATAAAAGAACTCTTGCTCTTGAGCTGGATCAAATTAATAAACAGCTAGTTGATTTTGCTAATGCCAATGTTGATGGTAAATTTTTATTTTCTGGAGCACAGTCATCATCTCCATCAGTCACTAAAGATATAAATGGTAACTATGTTTATATGGGAGATGAAAGTATTAGGAAAACTAGAATAGGCTCATCAATAACATTAGATACAAACCATACAGCAAAACAAATATTTTTCAATATCGATAGGTCAGATATTTCTGTAAGTGGAGTTTCTGGTAGAACTAGCGTTACCAATGCCGCTACAGCTCTTTCTGACTCTGGAACACTATCAGTTTTAAATGCTAATGAAATGGTCATTAATGGAATTAATATTCAAGCTGGAAGTTCAGATGGTGTTTCAACTACAGATGCATCAGGTAGTGCTAAAGCATTATCTGCAGCTATTAATGCCACAAAAGCAAAGCATGGAGTGGTTGCAACAGTCAATACTACGACATATGATTTAGGGGTTCCTGCTGGTTTAGGCGGAGGTGTTACCCTGGCAGCTGGAGAATTCACATTAAATGGAATAGCAATCATTGGTGCTGCTGATAATTTAAATACACTAGCAACTACAATATCATCATTTAGCTCAACAACAGGAGTAACTGCAGAATTAACTCCAGATACAAGCACAGGGCCTAACATAATTTTGACTGCAGCTGATGGCAGGAATATACAATTACAGACGGATGGTGTAAATGGTGGTGTGGACTTTGCAAATTTTGCTTTAAATAATGCCGGTGTGGCTCAAAATAGAGTACAGCGCAGCACGATAACACTAAATGATCATAATTCAATATCAATATCTGGCAGCAATCCAGTTGATGTAGGATTTACTACTGCAACAACAGCATTAACTGCAAATGTAGGTACAGGTGTTATGAGCATTCCATTAGTTGCAGAAATTAGACCAGATAGTGTTTCTGATTCAGAACGATATTTAGTGAAATTTGATGCCACAGGAACAAAGTACAGTGTTTATCGAGAGTCTGATCCTACGGTTGCGGTTACTGATTTTAAAACCTATACCTCAACACAAAAAATAGGTGATGCTGAAGTACCAGATATTTTGCCAGATACTTATCAGGCCGGAGATAATATAGTAATTGATGGTGTTTCAATAAATATAACTGGGGTTCCAGCAGCTAATGATACTTTTACTATAGCTCTTACACCAGATAAAAAAGGTGATGTTTTTGATATGATTAGAGATTTTTCCGATTTGCTTAAAGTTTCAGGAGATGACACAAATAGAGTTGCTTATGAAGTTGGTGTTATGATAAACAATATAGATTCTGCTCAAAATAATGTATTAAGTTTGCGATCGTCAATTGGAATTGATATGAAGCTTTTAGAAACTCAAGAAAAATATAATAATGATTCGATGCACCTTATAACAGCAGAGCGTAGCAGAATAGAAGATCTTGATTTGGCTGAGGCTATATCTGAACTAATGTTAATGAAAACCTCATTGGAAGCTGCACAAAAAACTATGTCAGCACTATCAAGCTTGTCTTTATTTAAATATTTATAGATAAAACTAAATTTATTGAGAGGGTGTTGTGATTAAACAAAATTTCAGTATATGGGATGGTGTTTACAAAAGCTTTAATGAAGCCGGTGGTGATTTAGATTTTTTTGATTCTAAGTATTGGCTAGGTAAGCAAGTTGGAATTATTGAAAAAGCTTTGAAAATATACAGCGAACATGGTTTTATTACTAAAGATTACCCTCTACCTTTAATAATATCCATGATGTTAGATTGCAAGTCTAAATTAAAAGTTTTAGATTTCGGTGGTGGTATGGGACTCCAATATTTGGAAGTTTTATCTAAAATACCTAATGTTGAAAATAAGATTGAGTATCATGTTGTAGATGGGGAAAGCTCTATTAATGCTCGGCCTAGACAAATGAATCATTTCCCAAACTTAAAGTTTTATAGCTCATTGGAGAAGTTGACAACTAAAATTGATATAGTTCACATTGGTAGCACTTTACAATATATTGAAGATTGGGGTGGTGTGTTGAAATATATCAATCAGCAATTTAACCCTGAATATTTTGTTTTATCAGATTTGTTGGCAGGAAATATTCCAACTTTTGTGTCACATCAATGTCACTTTGACAAAAAGATACCTATTAAAATGGCTGGCATGAGTGATGTGGAAGTTTTTTTTAATAAAAATAATTATAATAAAATCTATCATAGTAAATTCTGTGCATCATTATTAGATGCGAATAAACTTCCTAACGATGCTCTGCCAGAGGCATATAGATTAGATCATTCTTTAAATGTGGTTTATAAGAGAAATTGATAATGAAAAATTTAATATTTGTATGTAAAGATATTGGTTTGAAATGTTTGAAGTTTCATTTGGAAAACTTCCCTAATGATGATGACTATATTGTTGTGGGTGAGCCATATGGCGACGAAATTCAAAAACATATATCAAGTCATGGATTAATTAATTATTGCCATGTTAATGATTTTAACTCTAAGAACTTTAATGCTTTGAATTTTGATTGGTTGTTGAATTTATGGGGAGGATATGTGTTTAAAGAAGATACTTTAAGTCTTGTAAGAAATTCTTTAAACATTCATCCAAGTTACTTGCCTTTTGGTCGTGGTAGAGATCCTATCGTTTGGTCGATAATGGATTGTGCACCTGCGGGTGTTACATTACATTCCATTAATTTAGAAGTAGATGAAGGAGATATTTATTACCAGGAAGAAACTAAATATAAACTACCAATAAAGGGTGATGAGCTTTATAGTAGAGTTATCGAGTCTTGTGTTAAAATATTTAAAAATAAATGGCCAGAAATTAGAAGTATGTCAATTACTCCTATAGCGCAAAAAAATAGTACTTTAAGGACAAGGTATAGAAAAGACCTTGTTGCGAACCAATTAATATCTTATGAAAGTTTAGATAAAGGACAGCGGGCACTAGTTAGAAAACTTATGGCATATGAGTTTGATGATGGCTACTCTGCATTAATGAATTTCAATAATGATAAATATAAGGTGAAACTGGTTTTTGAAAAATTAGTTTAGTTGGTAGTGCACGCTTTTCAAGTAAAATAGATTCTTATTTTTGTACCCGCATATCTATATTATCTAATTCCATATCATTGAATATATCCATATGAAATATTAAAGTAAGTTTGAGGGGTGCCGATAATGGTGTTGGGAGTGGTGAATACTTCATGGAAGTGAATGTATATCCACGAATAATAATAAAAAAAGAAGATTAAAATAATATTATTTAAAAAAATAAGAATATTTTAACTTCAGAAGTTTTGGAGTTCAGTAAAATGCCTCAAGTAATCAATACTAATTTAGCGGCAATTAATGCCAGAAGAAATCTAGAAACATCATCATCCGATTTAGGAACATCATTACAGCGACTATCGTCTGGTCTTAGGATTAATAGTGCAAAAGATGATGCTGCAGGTCTTGCTATTGCAACAAGATTTACAACCAATGTTGAAGGTTTGGCGCAAGCTGGGCGTAATGCAAATGATGCTATATCATTAGTGCAAACTGCAGAGGGTGCATTACAAGAAGTATCAAATATTTTGCAACGTTCCAGAGAGCTAGCTATTCAATCAGCCAATGGTACCAACTCATCTTCAGATAGGAAAGCTCTACAATCTGAGGTGAATCAGCTTAAATCAGAATTAAATCGAATTTCAACTACAACTAAATTCAATGGCTTGAACGTTTTAAATGGAGATTTATCAAGCTCAGATATGCAGATTGGTGCTAATGCTAATGAGACAGTATCTGTAACTATAGGTAGTGTACATGGTACAAATATCGGCTCAAATGAGCAAAAGACTGACAATGCTGCAGGTTTAGAACAATCTACATATCAAACAGTATATGGATATGGTCAAAATACTGACATTGGTACATCTGTAGGAGATATGTCTGCAGCAGCTACAAATGGCTATACTGCTGAAACATTTACTATTACTAATACA
>JABJGS010000009.1 GCA_018703155.1 Francisellaceae bacterium
ATCACATGCTAAGAAAAGGACAACATGTTAATGCAGCAACTAAAACTGTATTTGAACAATTTTATGCTTTGGCTGCTTAATTGTACCTGGGATTTTACGGCCATAAAAAATTCAGGTTATTTTAAACTTTGCGACAAAGCCAAATTCGTTAGCCAGTATTTGCCCAGCTTAAATTAAAAAACCACTTGCATTGTATTATAGACTGTTATCTATCATAGGGAAGTTTTTCATTTTGGAGCGACCTAGAGTCAATGTGGCCTGGGTAAAATACAGTTTTGACGAAACGATAAACCTTAACAAAGATAAATCTTATCCTAATCACTTATTTGTGCATCCCATAGAGTTTTGTAAGCACCACCTTTATTAATCAATGCCTCATGGGACCCTTGCTCAATAATCCCTCCTTCTTTAAGGACAATAATATTATCAGCATGCTTGATTGTGGAAAGCCTATGAGCAATTATAATGGTTGTTATCCCTTCTGAAATGTCATTCAAACAGTCTTGTATTTCTTTTTCTGTTTTCATGTCTAATGATGAAGTTGCCTCATCAAATATGAATATTTTTGGATTCTTAATTAGCATTCTAGCAATTGACGCTCGTTGTTTTTCTCCACCAGACAACTTTAGACCTCGTTCCCCAACTAAAGTTTCTAAACCTTCAGGAAGCTTATTTATGAAACTTTCAAGATTTGCAGATTTAATAGCATTTTTTAATTTGTTATCGCCACAATACGGATCTCCATAAACTAGATTTTCTTTTAAAGTGTCGTTAAATAAAGATGTTTCTTGTGAAACAATTCCTAAGATATTCCTAAGAGAGTGCTTGGTGATATTTTTAATATTTTGATTATCAATCAAGATTTCACCATCATCTAAATCATATAGTCTGTAAAGTAATCTAGCGATAGTAGATTTTCCTGAACCAGATTCCCCTACTATCGCAACAGTTGTACCTGCCCTCACTGAAAATGTCAAATTTTTCAATATAATTCTAGTATCGATATATCCAAACTTAATATTGTTAAACTTAATGTCTCCTTTTATGTAATCTAGCTCAGGAGCTTTATTTTTTTCTTTTATTTCAATAGGTATATTTAATATATCAATAGCAGTTTTAAATTGCGTCATATCATTTCTAAGCAATCGAATGTTGTACCCTAGTGTGGAAAGGGGTAGCATAAATAATAGTAAATAACCATGGATAAACACAAAGTCACCGACATTCATATTGCCTCTAACGACTTCTTCCCCAGACATATAAGTCATTATGATAATGCAAAGACCAACTATAGCACTTTGAGCAAGATGAATTTTGGCATCTGTTTGAAGCATATTGGTATCTTCTATTTCTTTTTCTTTTAGTAACCTCATGGCCTCATTCACTTCATATGGCTGTGTATTAAAACATTTCACAGTTTCCGCATGCAATAAACTATCAACAATAAATGAATTAGATGCTGAATCTTTTTCATTTTGACGTTTTCTAGATTCAACAACCCAGTCAGAAGTAAAATAATTCAGAAAAGAATACAAAGCTAACATTGAAAATAAAACAGCTCCAAAGCGAATATCATAAAAATAACTTAATACTATAATCGCAACTGTTATTTCCACAAATATGGGCAACAACATAATTGCTGGCCTACCAATAAGTCTAACTGTTGCAGAATTTGTTCTTTCTATTACTGATAATAATTCGCCTAACTTTCGATCTTTATGATATCGAGTGGATAGTTCATGTATATGATTAAATAACTGTAAAGAAAACCTTCTTGCTGTATCAATTTCAACAGGATAAGCCACTGCCTGACTTATCAAAACAAAAATTTTAGATGCACTCCATACTACGGCATATGTAACAATTAATAATAAAGGAGCTATTTGAATAAAAGTACGTTCATTTGATAATGCAAGAACAGCTTCTTTAAGGAATAAAGGCGTACTTAAATTAAAAGCTATTGCAATAAATATTAGCAACAGAGAGGAAATTACATATAATTTTCCCAAAAAAGTATTTTTTGTCCAAATATTAGGCCAAAGATAATTGAATGTCTCTAATACACTCGGTGACGAACTGCTCATACAGTCTTCCCTTTATTTTTTTGAGTATCCCATAATGTTGCATAGAGCCCATCCTGATTAATTAAATCTTTATGGCTTCCTGACTGTATTATTTCACCATCATTCATAACTATGATTTTATTTGCATGAGTTATAGTGCTTAAACGGTGCGCAATTATAATTGATGTAGTACCCTTGGCAACCTCTTGTATATTTTCTTGAATGCTCTTTTCAATTTTTGTATCTAACGAAGATGTTGCTTCATCAAATAGTAATATTTTAGGGTTCTTCAACAAGGCCCTTGCTATCCCAACACGTTGTCGCTCACCTCCAGATATCTTTAATCCACCTTCGCCAACCTGAGACTCAAGGCCGCCGTCCAGCTGACTTACAAATTTATCCAGATGAACAAGATGTATAACATTGTTGATTTCATCATCAGTAGCATCAAAATTTCCATATGTTAGGTTAAATCTTAATGTGTTGTTGAAAAGTATAACATCCTGGGGAACCACCCCTATAACTTGACGAACAGATTCTTGAGTTACTTTTTTAATATCTTGACCATCAATTTCAATTGAACCTTGATTAATATCAAAATAACGTAACAGCAATTTTGATATTGTTGATTTACCAGATCCACTTGGCCCTACAATAGCCGTCATTGTTCCTGGAGTAATATCGAAACTTACTTCTTTAATAATTTTCAAATTTTCCGCATATGAAAAATCAACTTTATTGAATACGATATGAGCGTGATTAACTTTGATATCAGGTGCACCTTTAGTGTTGTGAATTATATTTGAATTTTCAAGCAGCCTTGCTGAGTATTCAA
>JABJGS010000007.1 GCA_018703155.1 Francisellaceae bacterium
AAAGAGATCTCTTTTATTTGTGTAGGCGTCTAGAGCAGTGGCTAAAACTTCAAATTCATCTTCACTAATGTTAAGTGCTGCAAGTAAAGATGGTACTACATTCATTTTACCATCATCTTCAAATGCTCCTGCTTTAGATAGTTGATGGATCCCCAATGCCATTTGAAACATTACATCGTAGTAATGCTCTAATGACATTTTTGCAGTCGACATTTTCGCTTGTCTTTGAATGATTCCTAAACGAGATAATACAACATCGTCCCCAACAATTCCTAACTCTCTAAATTCTTTTTCTTTTTCAGCTAACATTTCCGCACTTGATTTAATGATTTTGCTACGTGCACTCTGCTTTTCTGCTGGGGATAATTCTCGTGGCAATGGGATTAGCATTTCTGCAACTTCTACCAAATCTGTCTCTGCATCATGCAAAGGTCTTGAGCTTGGATTTACTGCTTGATGTTTTAATACGGCCCGTTTTTCAAGAGCAGTCCTCGTATGAAGAATCACCCCGGGCTTGTTTTTCTTGAAATTATTAAGCAGTTCTTTTTCTGCCGACATTCTCCACTGTTCTTTTTCTTCATCTGTCAATTCATATAAATCAATGATCTTTTCAAACTTTACAAGTAGAGTTCCCTTTGAGGATTTTTTATTTTGCAGAATACTTGCTTGCCATAGAGATTTCCAGTCATTAAGCTTCTTATCACCTCCAACAATAACCATATCAACATATAAGTCTAGCATCTCTTTTTGTTGAGCTTGACTTAACCAAAACATTTGCTCCTTAGGCCATATTTCATTGAGATGTTTTATTGCAATATTTTCTAGATATTTGGCAGCCATAAACCTATCTTTATATAATAACTCATTAACAACTGTAGATAATGTGCCACTTTTTTCACTTGTAAACATTTCAGTACCAAATCCAGAATAAATTAATGACTCCAATCTTTCTCTAGATGATCGTAATGTTTCAGAGTCTTTCTTAAATAAACCCTCTAATGTTGCCCCTCTCCGTAAAGCTTCGCGTAGATATCTAGACTCTGGCATATCAAATTTTTCATTAAGCTCCGCCACAGCTTTCTCTAATATTTTTTTTGCTAATCTAGATTGACTTGAATCATCATCCGACAATATATAGTCTTCATTTGTTATCTTATCTCCTCGTGCTTGCTTAGCAATCAAATTAAATATTTTATCATCACAACTTGAAGTTAAAGCAAAAGCATAAAATCTAAATGCTGTTCTATCTAGTGTTTCCCTTACCGTGTTGTTTGTTGTATGAAAGGCATCAATTATCTCTTCTACATTTTCTCCATTTCCAACCTTACTTTCATAGAAAGTTAAGAAATGTTTGACAGTTAATTGTTTGAAGCCATCTGTTACATCTTCGGCATCTTCAAAAAGGTCTACTTTGTCAAGTAAATCATATGGGGTAATCGTAACTGCATTTCTAACAACAGTGTGCTCACGTAAAATACGTTTAACTTTCTCATGTATGCTTACTTGTATTTCATCTAATATGTCATTTTCAGCATCACTGCCATGTCTCTTCGCATCTGCATGTTTTATCAACCATGACTTCTTCTCTCTCTCTGAAAGCAAGTTGAACCCTACAATTCTGCCTCTTTCATCGTCCTTTTCTTCATATAAAATTGAATATGATTCATTCAAAGATTTTGTAAAATAATCAATAACTTTTGTATCCATTATCTCTACAGGACCAGACTTAATAATACTCAATAGGTTATCTCTTGTTAATTCCTCTCCAGAATCATTTATGGAGGTTAAAATAGATCTATTTAAAGTATCCACTTTGCATGCAAACATTACTTCTTGTAGTTGTTCATGTAATTCTTCATCACTATGATCAGGATTTATACAATACTTATAATATGTAATAAATGCTTTTCTTTTGGCTACATCATCGAGAAGCATAAACCCATCAGATCCAGCAATTGTTTTAGATGAAAGATCATCATAAACCTGTCTCAACTTAGTTATAGTTGGCTGCAAATAGTCATCCAAATCAGAATGAACAAGATCTTGCTCATCATCAGAAGTCCAGTAACAATCTCCCAATATTTGAGATAGCTTATATTCTAATAACGGCACACTCTCATATTCTATAGCTTCTGGATCATATATTAGCTCTTGTAGCGTGACGACAAGATCTTCATCGTTAAATGCCTGCACAACTTGCTCAAGAGCAGGACTATTACTTATTACTTTTTTTATTTCTTCAATATATACTTTATATGCAAGACGAAACGCCTCAATTTCATATTCAGGAATCCCCATCATTAAAGCACAAGTATCAATTTCATTTTCAATATCAACTGGCTTGTCTAATTCACCTTTTAAGAATTTATTTATAGTATCTGTGCCAATATTGAAATCACTAATATTTCTTGCCAAAATAACTCTTTCTTGATGTAGAGCTAGATCACGCAATTCAGAATTTATACTAGCCAACTCTTCATCTGTATCATATAAAGACAAATCTGGTGAAACTTCATTAGTTAAGTTGTTTTTTCTGAGCCATGACGACATTTTCGCTGTTATACGCATTTTATCTTCAAAACTTAATGAATGCATGTAGACTAAAGTAGTCCCAGCCCCAGTTTCCTCATTGAAGTGATTTTCTGTTTGTTTTAATAAAATATTATTTGCTACTGCGTCAGTGATTTCACTGTTAATTTCATGTTCCATTTCACTTAATGGATCTTTTCTTTCAACAAAAACACTTGCCCAAGAATTTGCTGCTGCTACTAAATTAAAACTATTATACCAATGACAATTTATTATTTTTTCAATATACTCTTTTTGAACTCTTGAAGATAACAAATTAAACCCTGGAATCAGTAAGGGCTCGTCTCTCAGCAATGCATTGCTAATGGCGTCTTCAACATCATTAGCATCGGTATATCCTTCCAGTAGTTCACTTATCGTCTTTAATGTCAGCATGATCTAATCTCATAAACTCTACATATTATTAGAGTATATATTGCAGAAAAAGTTCCTGGCGTTCACTGTAGTTACACTGAATATTAAGAACTCTAAATTCCTTTACTATATTTTGGCCCAGACAAATTTGCTCTCTCTCCTTCCAGATTGAATAATTTCTAATTTGGATACGTTTTTTTATTTTACAGAGTAGCATTACCCAGCATTCTCGTTGCCTGGTTTTAACATTCAGATTTTCATTGGAGAACTAATACTAAATTTCAAGCTTTTCCTATTATGGAAAACACCCTTACCATCTAATTTCATTCCACACTTGTTTAAAAGCCTGATGGATGCCGTATTTTCTGGACTAACAACCGCAACTATTGTCTCTATGTTTAACTTCTCAAAGCCGTATTTAATCAATCCTCGTAGCAATTCAGTTCCTAGACCTCGTCCCCAATAATCTCGGCGCAAAAGATATCCAACCTCAATCTCGCTAGTTTCATGTAATAACGCAAGGCCTGCGTCACCAACAACTTCTACTGACGATTTATCTACTACAGAACAGTACCCTAAAGTATTTTGCTGTTTATAAGATGTGATATTATCACATAGTGCCTTATTAACTTTTTCTATACCTCCTCCCCAGGTTCCATCTCCAATATATTGCATAACTAAGGGGTCGTTCCAAAATTTTAAATAAGAGGATGTATCTTCCATTAAACAATGTCTAACGGTGAAATGATTTGTCTCAAATATTACCATACCAATACCCATATATAGAACATCGTCATTATATCACTATTTTTTAGTATCGAGCATTAATGCATATAACATTCTATAGGTCATAGATCTATACATCCATCTGAAAAACTCTGTCTTGCCTTTAGACGACTAATGGTGTAAGACAATAGCTATTATCAAATTTCGTAACTACAAAATTATAATGAAATCTATAGCCCACATACAGGATTATCAAACCATTATGTAATATTAGATTATAACTTAACATTATATTTCAACCTCCTTTTCTGGAGTTTCTGTTCCTATTAACTCTTGTCCACTCTCCTTGCCCATCACTCTTTGCTGTTTTTTTCTTTTTTTCCTTGCTAACTATTGTTAAACTCTCATCAACACATAGAGGTGGTGATGTTTTGCCTCCACGAAACACAGAATTAAAAGAAGCCATATCTTCATCACTAATAGAAACCTTATCTTCTTTTGACTGATTTCTCTCAACCATTTCAGCATGATTAAATTCATACTTAAAATTATCACTTGCGCTCTCCAGCTCTTCGATTTGTCTGTGCATTCCACTTGTAAACTCTCTAACAGAATCTGGCACTCTTTTAGTAGCAAAGCCAGCATTTCTTAGCCTTTCAAGTTTAATATAACCTTCTAGGGCATTTTCTGTATGTCTTTTAAATTCTTTTGTTAATTTACCAAATTCGGCACTCATTTGACCATGCTCACCAACCAACCTGTGATATTCGGACTTATTAATTGAGGTATCGTTCAACCCAGATGTAATCTCGCTTATTTTATCAGTTGAATTAGTGATTTACAGTGAAATATTCAACAGTTCTGCATTACTTGACAGGATTAGTTTTTTAATTTCAGGATATTCTTCTAGCTCAGCAGTTGTTACACCTTTAATTCCAAATGGATTTTTTTGAGTTTTATATATATCGGCAACTGTTCCCCAAAAAATAGAGCGCTCCAGTGAATCTACTATGGTTTTGCCAGCTAATAAATAAATAGCTCCAGCCACGACTCCTGTAGGGAGTGATGCAGAAATAACTGCTGGCGTAACAACAGCTGCAATACTAGTAACTAAAAAAGTACTACCCCAATCTTCTGCTAACCCCACAGCTAACCCAACTCCAGCATTAACAAAAACTCCTGCATTCATTTTTTTAATATTTTCATAAGTATCCCATGATACTAATCCTGGACCGATAGGATTATACACATTTAAGTGTTGAGCAAGACTTTCATCTACACCATGTGCAACCTTATGTGATATAGATGTTGAAGCTATTTCTTTAGGGTAAGTCTTTGTGACATATCCATACCCTTTAAGTAGAGCGTATTCTGCCCAGCCTTCAGAGCTAATATTCAAGGACTTTGCTGAAGTGATAACTGTTGATCTTGCCACAGTATATAATGCATCCAACCATCCACCAACACTTATAGCCATTTGAATATCTCCAAATATGAATTCTTATTTCATTGAAGTGCGTAATTCATTTTCTTTATTTTTAATAATTTTTCTCACTTCCTCTACCATTTTAGCTTCTTGCTCAGAGCTCACTTCTTTTCCAGAATACTCCATAATTCTTGCACCAATATAATCAGAGGCACAATTTAATAGTTCTTCAATCTGTGCACTTTCACGTTTTAGTGCTTTTTTCTCAGACATAATACGTCTCCAATATAATTGGTATGTATATTAGACAGATAAATATCGAGAAAGTTTGTTGATGGAAAAATAAATATTAGATATAGACAATTTGTAACTGTCCATGCCTGCAGACCTAGAACCAACTGAGGTAGTTCCATTATAGAAATGTAGAATAAAACAAAATCTAAAAACATGATAGTGGTTATATCAATGAAAATGAAAATACTTGGGAAATCATCACTCTACTTCCAGCAGATGACCGCTGGAAGTAAATAAGCAATTGCTTTATAATTTTAATCACATAATTATATTAACAAACCATCATCACCCAAAAACTGCAGCAACTGACTCGCCTGTATTAATATTTTTTATGACTTCAGCTAAAAGAGGCGCCAAACTTAATTGTGTTATTTTTTTATAATTACCTTTTGGTAAAGATATGCTGTCAGTAACAACAACTTGTTCAAAATTTGATCTTTCTAGCTTTTCAATTGCATCTTTAGAAAACACTGGATGTGATATACTTGCATAAACAGTTTTAGCTCCAAGCCTTTTTAGCTCATCAGCAGCTTTTGCAAGAGTACCACCAGTATCGCACATATCATCAACAATGATTGCTGTTTTACCTTTTACATCTCCAATTAGATTAGCTGTAGCAACAACACCATCACCAGCACGCTCTTTAACAACAACCGCAAAATCAGACTTTACGCCAACCTTAGACAGCTGTTCTCTAAATTTCTTCGCCCGCTCAACTCCACCGGCATCAGGAGAAACAACAACTATGTCCTGCAGGTTACGATCTTTAAAGTATTCTGTTGCAACAATAGAAGCATAAATATTATCAACAGGTATCTTGTGGAAAAAGCCTTGTATTTGGCCACAATGTAAATCTATAGCTACCACACGATCAATCCCACTTGCTTCTAATAGCATTGCAACATCTGATGCTGAAATTGGAACTCTAGATGTTGTTTTTCTATCTTGTCTCGCGTAACCATAATACGGTATTATAGCCGTTACCTCCTTTGCAGAAGATCTTTTTAGAGTTCTAGCCATTAAGTATAATTCCATAATGTTATCATTCACACTAGCCCCAGGGCTTTTACTTGTTGACTGCACAAGGAAAACATGTTTATTCCTAACATTTTCTTCAATTTTAATATTAATTTCACCATCATTGTATTTGCCAATAATGGCTTTTCCTAAAGGAACACTTAACTCATATGCAATTTTTTTAGCTAGACCTGGACTGGCGTTACCGGAAAAAATCAATATATCACTATTATCCGCAAAACTATTGCTTGTGATAAAAACAATACACAACAATGCTATTAAATATCTCTTCATAATATTTGCCTTATATTTTAAGTAGTGAAAAACTGGGATGTCAACTTCACCCTATCCCGCCAAATCAATTAGATCAACAATTACTGCAAGCTCTAAAACATAAATCATCAACAATTAAAACTTTTGGGCCTTTTTTTAATCTACCTAGAGCTATTCTGCGTTAGCGCTACAACTTCCCCAATAACAAAAAATAATAAAAAGACATCTCCTAGTTCCTTCAACATCTAGATATTACCGTTGAAACATTCTAAATGACTTTTATTTGAAAGCATCATTAATTATTGGTGTACCGTTGGTAAATGAAATAGTAAGAGCTAGCAATTAACTATATTACAATAATTTTCTTTTCATTTGTACAACAAGTGCAAATAACTCTCGTCTTAAACCTAATTAAGAAAAAATTTATTTTCCTCGTTAAAAATTCCTAATTTTGAACTAAGCCATGCTTCCTTTTGCTCATATACATCCCTTTGGTATACATACTTTTTTGCAGCATAATGATGTCTACATATAACAGACGTAACAATTTTAACAAAAGGATTTCATGACATCAATCCGTTATCGAGCCATATCTCTAAGCCATTTGGAATTTATTATTTATTTTATAATATTTTTCAAAAGGTTAAGTTCTCTGAATTTCACAACATTACCTTCTAACTTATTCACTATAAGATCAATTTAATTTGTGCGCCAATACTATTTAATTTATTGGAAACAAATAAAGTTTGCTTCTCACCTTTATTATGTACTTTCAATAACTCTCTACAAAGATGCAACCCACTCCCAATAGTCTTGGTATGATCAGTCAAACCAGGGCCATCATCTGCAATTTCTATTATTAAGCTTTTATTCTCCAAGTAAACTCTAGTATTGATTTCATTTACAGCAAATTCCACAGCATTAATATACAGATTCCTAAGCACTATCCCGATAAGCAACTCGTCATATTCCCACTCTAAATCCTGAGGACAATCAGTGATGAATTGTAGGTTTTCCCCTCCCTTTATACAGCAAGAATTATTGATCTGTTCTTCAATAGTGTCTGATATATAATTACTTGTATAATTCAGATACATTTCATCAGTTTGAATTCGATGGTGATATAAAACATCTGTTATATATTGATTTAAAAGATGTATCCCCCTTCCAAGATTCTGTATTTTTGGTTCATTAGGATATTTTGAAAGTAAATGCTCTAAAGTAGACAGGCTTGTACCAATTATATTTTTACAATCATGAACTTTTGCCGCAATAATTGTAGCATGTATTGAATCACCATTATTTTCAGTCATAATCTTCTTCTTTGGGCATACTAAAGCTATCCGGATATTTTTGAACTAAGAGTTCTATTTCTCTAGTACACCCTAACGTCACTAATAAATCTGAAAATTGAGTGCAGTCACCCTTACTTAAAGATAATTTATGCTTCAACACAATCTCTGTGGTCTGCCTACAAATCATTTTTGCTTTATCTTTTTTAACTAAAAGAATGTATGCCTGGGACCTCTTAATATTACATGAAAACAAGCAGTTCCATTCTTCAGGAAAAAGGTATGTCATTATATCTAACATTGCCACAGCTTCTCGCGCAAATGTGACCCGTTCTCTACCCACACAATCTTTACTCGCTTTTTTTATTTGAATTTGTGCATAATTCAAATAATCTTTGCTGCGCCTGAAAATTGAATATTTGCCAAGCATGCAAGCCTGTTTATATGCATCCGTGGCAACATCTATATCTTCAATCAAATAGGAAACATCAGCTAGTGATTGTTGCCGTCTTACAGAGTGTGGCGACAGATCTGCAGCTCTAATTAATATCTGCTGAGCTGCTTCATCATTGTCAAGCGAACGATGAATTTTAGCTATCCAGTCATAAGCATCTACATTAGTATTATTTTCCTTTATAATCACTTCAAAGTATTTAAGACTTTCATCAAACTCTCTTAAAAAATAATTAGCTTTACCAGCCCCTGCATATATCCAAGGTAACTGATGCGACTTAAGCAAACTAGTGTACAACTTCTCAGCTTCTTGGTATCTTTTAAATTCCAATAAAAACTTACCTTTTATTTTTAAAATTGGTAATACTGACCCATCCCATGATGATATATAATCATCACAAATTTTCAATATTGAGGAGGGGTCCTTAGTGTTTATTTTTTTATAAATACTATTTAGCACTTCTTTTTTATGGATGACTCTGACTAATCTTTGGTATAACATTTCCTTATTAAACGGTTTAACCAAGTATCCATCTGGTTCGAATTCAAGAGCACCCATCACTAATTGAGCGGTACTCTCGGCTGTCAGCATTATGAAAATTTGACTATCATCAATTATTTCTAGCGACTTTGCTTCTTCTAAGATTTGTTGCCCATCTTTACCTTCTCCCAATGTATAATCACATAATATTGCTGAATAATGCTTTCGCCTTAATTTTTCAATAGCTTCTTCTCCAGAGGAGCATAAATCAATATCTGTTGCTCCAAAGGCTTCAACCATTTGCCTAATTGCACTTCTAAATTCAGATAAGTCATCCACTAATAAAAATGATTTATCTCTAAATTCTGAAAATTTTGCCAATGACACATTCGGCATTAGACCTACCTCAACAAGACACCAATGTATGTCGGAAACTTAGACATATCCTAGTTTTAGGATAGTTTATGTTAAAATGGAATTCTTTTGTAGTAGCCCAAAATAGGGAATACAGTAGAATGACTATGCTAAAAAAGTTTATTATAGCTCTAGTAGCTTCATCATTGGTGGCATGTCAAGGTGATAGCCCTATAGAATCTTGGGAGCATGACGACAGAGGGTTATATGCAGCAGATTTTGGTAAGTCAGGTGAACTATTACTTGTTGCTACTATTGATAACTCAGCTCAACTCTGGAGCACTCGACATAACGAAAAACTCTTTAAATGGTCGCATAAGGAAAAAGCAAACTCTGATATATTGCATGCATCGCTATCAGAGAATGGCAAAATTGGTGTAACGGCAGATTCAGGTAATATCGTTGTTTGGGATGCAAAGAAAGGCTCAGCTATAGGCTTTTGGAAAATGCCAGGCTATATAACTAAAATTTCTGTAACAGAAAATGGCAAATATGCTTTAGTTGGGTATTCAAATAGAACAGTACAACTAATTGATTTGAAAAATGGCCGTTCTGTCTGGCAAGCAAATCATAATGGGTATATTCAAACATTAAGTCTTTCTAGTGATGGTCAATATGCTGCGATTGGAGATGATGATAGTTATCTTACTGTTTGGGACATAAATAATAGTAAAAAGATTTTTTCTAAAAGTTTAAAATCAAGGCCTAGATACGTTAAAATTTCTAATCATAATAAATATTTACTATTATCATCCTCTTTTGAACAAATTCAAATTCTTGATTTAATGACAGGAGAGCATGTAAAGTACTTAACAAAATACCAAGGCTTTTGGGGCAAGGTTGGCAATGCTCACTACAATATTCTCACGGCACAATTTAATCGAGACGATAGCATGGTTTTAATTGGTGCACCGCCAAGAACCATGTATTTATGGAATTTAAATACAGGAGCAATTCAACAAAACTGGCAAGCTCCTAAGCAAGGCACCTGGAAACCTACTGCGTCATTGATTTATGCAGTTGCATTCAGTGTTGATGAAAAATATGCTTATTGTGAATCCTCAGATGGCATGGGCTAT
This sequence comes from Francisellaceae bacterium, assembly GCA_018703155.1. GTDB lineage: Bacteria > Pseudomonadota > Gammaproteobacteria > UBA6186 > Azoamicaceae > JABJGS01. Next base: position 10,399 of record JABJGS010000007.1, read on the forward strand.
AAATGGAAAATCAATCAACTGGATATATAAAATTATGAGTGATAAGTTATCTATTATTTCTGAATATTTAAATACAAATAAAATCGATGATGCTTATGAATACTGCCAATCTTGGTTAAATGTTGAACCAAGTAATCCTCAGGCCTGCCATACAATGGCGCTACTACTTATAAAAAGAAAAATGCATTCACAAGCCATTGATTACTTCCATAAAGCCATTAAATTCCTACCTGGGGAAGCTAGTTTTCATACCAATATTGCAAATACGTATAAATATCTTGGTGCCTTGCAGAATGCAGAAATTCATTATAAACAAGCTCTTAATTTAAACCCTAACGCAACACTTTCATACAATAATCTTGGTGCTCTATATTATACTCAGGGAAAATATGATAATGCTATGCTGCTATTTGAAAAATCACTAAGACTATCTCCAAACAACTGGGAAACCCACTGTAATCTTGCCAACTGTCTAATTAATTTGGATTTCACCGAAAGAGCTGTCATTCATTATGAAATAGCGCATGAATTAAATCCTAACTACCCTGCTATTGAGCAAAATCTTGCAATGGCTTATGTAATTGAAAAACAATTTTCTAAAGCTATGCCACTTTTAAAAAAAGCGTGCGACCTTGAGCCAGAACATAGTGAACTACAAACACAATTAGCAGAAGTATATCTTGAAGCTGGTGAACCTAGTAAAGCTATTGAACAGCACTTAAAAGCTTTAACTTTGAACCCAAACAACCACCCATTAGCTCACAATCTTGCTGTTTTATACCTTAGAAACAAAGAATTAAACAAGGCACAAGAATATTTTCAAAAAGCTTTTAATTTAGATGCTCAAGATTTAACTGCAAAACATATGCTAAATGCCCTTAGTGATAGTAAACAAATAGAACAAGCTCCTGCAAAATATGTTGAAGAATTATTCAATCAATATGCCCAATTTTATAACAAACATGTAAGCGATAAGTTAGCCTATAAAACCCCTGAAATCATGCGTTCTTTAATATCAAAATTCCTTGGTGATAAAGCCGCATCTATCAGGATCCTAGATTTGGGTTGCGGTACTGGTTTATGTGGCATTTATTTTAGTGATTTATCTTTTTTCATGATCGGGGTAGATATATCTAGGGAAATGTTAGCATATGCTAAAGCAATTCAGTCTTACGATGGCTTGTGTCAATTAAATATTTTAGATGCCATTCCTGGAGAAAATTCACAATCATTTGATCTTATCCTCGCTGCAGACGTATTTGTTTATCTTGGTGATCTTAAAAGTATATTTAAGAAAGCTCACAATTCTCTTGCTGATAATGGCATCTTTTGTTTCAGTATAGAGACAAATAAATACAATAATAATCATTCGCATAAACTATTAACCTCAGGGCGATTTGCACACAGCCACACCTACATAAATGAAATTGCAAGCGAGTTTAATTTTAAAGTTGCACTCTCTGAAAATGTTGAACTTAGAAAAGATAACGAACAAAATATTGCAGGAAGTGTCTTTATACTAATAAAGAATTAGTCTTTACTATAACCTTAATATATAATGCCTACCTTAACAGTACTATTTAGGTCTATATTAGAAAATTAAGAGGGCACATGCTTAAAATATCCAAGTTAACTGACTATAGCTTTTTAATTCTTTCTGTTCTTGCAAAGACACCTAGAAATGCTAAAAATTCAACTCAAATATCAGAAGAGCTAGGTTTACAGCATCCAACGACAGCAAAACTTTTGAAGCTACTTAGTGCTAACAACATCATTTCATCAGCAAGAGGATGCAATGGTGGCTATTTACTCTCAAAAACATCAGATGAAATATCAGCATATGATGTTATAAATAGTATAGAAGGTGCTATAGCCTTAACTGAATGCGCTCAACCTGAAGATAACTTTGATGCTCTTAAAGATCCTTGTAATCTTAAAACTTCGTGTAACGCTAAAAGGTCGTGTAACCTTATAGAATCGTGTAGACTCAAAGATTCTTGGATATTAGTAAATACATATTTTGTTAATGTTATGAAACAAATAACTTTATCTGACTTGATGGGTAACGTATCTGAAAAATTAAATATATTAAAGAGCATTAACAGTAATGAGCAATAACAAAAGTATTAAACAGATCATAGATCAAAAATATAGTGCTAGCTTTACAACTAATATCGAAATGGATGTTGTAGAACCAGGACTAAATGAAGATACAATCAGAACTATTTCTAGAAAAAAAGAAGAGCCTCAATTTTTACTAGATTGGAGACTAAAAGCATATAAGCATTGGCTATCTCTAGAGCCCCCTAGCTGGGCCAAACTGAAAATCCCTGAAATTGATTTTAATGCCATGAGCTATTATGCGGCCCCAAAACAAAAACCTCAATTAGATAGCCTTGATCAGGTAGATCCAGAATTACTAAAAACTTATAACAAGTTAGGTATACCTCTTGAAGAACAAAAATGGTTGTCAGGGGTAGCTGTCGATGCTGTTTTTGATAGTGTATCAGTTGCAACCACTTACAAAGATAAACTTGCTGAAAAAGGTATTATTTTTTGTGCATTTTCAGAAGCTGTTAAAAATCACCCAGATTTAATCAAAAAATACTTAGGTACCGTGGTCCCTTACACTGATAATTTTTTTGCAGCACTAAATTCAGCAGTATTTACAGATGGTTCTTTTTGCTATATCCCCAAAGGCGTTCACTGCCCTATGGAATTATCAACGTATTTTAGAATTAACGCGAGTAATACCGGACAGTTCGAAAGAACACTCATAATAGCTGAAGATAACAGTCATGTAAGCTACCTCGAAGGCTGTACTGCTCCAATGCGCGATGAAAATCAATTACATGCGGCTGTTGTTGAATTAGTTGCCCTTGATTCTGCTGAAATCAAATATTCAACTGTGCAAAATTGGTACCCTGGAGATGAAAATGGCAAAGGTGGTATCTTTAATTTTGTTACTAAAAGAGGCCAGTGTCGCGGTGATAACTCTAAAATATCATGGACACAGATAGAAACTGGCTCAGCAATTACCTGGAAATACCCAAGTGTGATTTTGAAGGGTAACGACAGCATCGGTGAATTCTACTCAGTTGCATTAACAAACAATTGCCAACAAGCAGATACTGGAACTAAAATGATCCATATAGGTGAGAGAACCAAGAGCACCATTATTGCAAAAGGAATATCTGCTGGCCGCGGACAAAATACTTATCGTGGTTTAGTAAAGGTACTACCTAGAGCAAAAAATATGCGTAATTATACGCAGTGCGACTCATTATTATTAGGGAAATCATGTGGTGCACATACATTTCCGGTAATTGAATCCGAAAATTCTACTTGCCATATTGAGCATGAAGCATCCACGAGTAAAATCAGTGAAGAACAATTATTTTATTGTCTACAAAGAGGTATTGATCAAGAGAATGCCATCTCAATGATCGTTAACGGTTTCTGCAAAAAAGTATTCAAAAAACTGCCTATGGAATTTGCTGTTGAAGCTCAAAAATTATTAGAAATTAGTTTAGAAGGGGCTGTCGGATGAACAACCTATTAGAAATAAGAAACTTACATGTAAATGTCGGTAAAGTAAATATTATTAATGGCTTAAGCCTAACAATTAAGCACGGTGAAGTACATGCAATTATGGGACCTAATGGTTCAGGTAAAAGTACATTAGCAAAAGTATTAAGTAGACATCCAGATTACTTTGTTACCAGTGGAGAAATCCTCTTCAATGGTGAAAATATTCTCGAATGGCCACCAGAAAAATGTGCTCTTGAAGGAATGCTTATGGGATTCCAGTACCCTGTCGATATCCCTGGTGTTGCCAATATTCACTTTTTGAAAACTGCAATGAATGCTAAAAGAAAATATAACAACCTACCAGATATAGATGCTGTAGACTTCATGCATGAAATCAAACATCACATAAATGCATTAGGGATCTCTGAAGAGTTTCTTTATCGCTCAGTAAATGATGGGTTTTCTGGTGGTGAAAAAAAGCGAAATGAGATTTTCCAAATAACTATGCTTGATCCCAAAATAGCTATTTTAGATGAAACTGATTCAGGTCTTGATATCGATGCTCTTAAAATTGTCGCTCAAGGAATAAATTCATTGAGAAGTGAGTCTCGCTCATTCCTGCTGATCACACATTACCAAAGACTCCTTGACTATGTGGAACCAGATTTTGTCCATGTTTTTTATAAGGGACAATTAATTAAAACTGGGGATAAAAACCTAGCTAAAGAACTTGAAAAAACTGGCTACAATTGGATCAACAGTCAATATTAAGAGAGCATAATGTATACCGAAGCCATAGAGAACAACATTGCATACCTAATTAAAGAAAATTCTTGTGATAAAGACTTATTGAAATTATTTAGAAAGACACCGTACCCTAAAAGCCGAATTGGTGCCTGGAAATACTTAAATCTAGATAGTATTTCGCTAGATGGTCTATCCATTCAACAAGAAGATATCATAGAACCACAAAAAATAATTGCTGATTACTGCGAGTTTTTCAATATAAGTGGCAGCAATATAATTGTAATTCATGATGGCAAACTGATCCACAACAATCTGAATGAGCATGTATCTATCAAAAACATGAATAAGAAAAAAGATAACTGTTTACTTAATAACGACCGTTTAAATCATTGGTACAGTGTATTAAATCAATGCCTAGCAACCTGCACATTGAATATTGAAATTTCTGAGTTTCAGGACATAGAAGATACTTTGTATATTATCCATTCTGCAGGAAGTAGCTCTAAAGAGAACACTATAACTAACACTCAAGTTAACCTTAACATTGCAGAGCACACTAAAATTAAGGTTACAGAAATATATACCTCTGAAAATAGTGAAAACGCTTTGATCCAGAACCCTAAATCTTGTTATCACCTATCTGAATCAGCACAATGCACACATACGATATTGCATCATCATTCACAATTTTCATCCCATTTTTCAGATGTCAATGTACATCAAGATAACAACAGCTTATATAATTGTAATATCATAACAGCTAAAGGAAAAACCAATCGAACTGGTGTTAACATTCAACTTGCCGGTGATAGTGCCTCTTGTAATGTTCACACGTTACAGTGGCCAAATAAAGATGAAACACATGATATATACCTAAATATTGATCATCTATCCCCCAACACTAGCTGTAATTGTTTAAGCAAGTCTATAGCTGGAGCTAATGCGGTTGCTGCATTCACAGGCAATATCACAGTAACTAGCGATGCTAACTTTTCAGAAGCATCACTAACCAATAACAATCTGTTGCTCTCTGAACATGGTAAAATTTTTTCCCGTCCAGAACTTGAAATTGATAATGATGAAGTTAAATGCAGCCATGGCACAACAATTGGCCAATTGGATAAAGATATGATTTTTTATCTACAATCCAGGGGCATCAACGCTAATGATGCACAAAGCATGCTTGTTAGTAGCTTTATCTCACCCATTTTAGAAAAACTTGATAATTCAAGAACCAGCATTTGCTCTTTTGTTAAAAATTATTTCCAGGAAACAATAGCTAATGAATAATAAAAATATTTTTAAAGAATTATTCCCAACACTAAATCAAGAAGTTAATAATAAGCCTCTTGTTTATCTTGATAATGCAGCATCAACACAACGACCTAAATCAGTAATCGATGCTATAAGTAATTATTACGAACATGATAATGCAAATATTCACAGAGCTGTACACACCTTAAGCCAACGTGGCACTATTGCATATGAGCAAGCTAGAAAAACTGTTCAATTATTTATAAATGCCAGTAGTGAGAAGGAATGCATTTTTGTTAAAGGCACAACTGAAGCTATTAATTTGGTTGCAACATGTTTCGAACGCCAAGAATTAAAACCTGATGATGAAATACTTATCTCTATGATGGAGCATCACTCTAACATAGTTCCCTGGCAAATGGCTGCGAAAGCTACTGGTGCTAAGATTAGAGTTATACCTATTAATGAAAATGGTACTATTGACATAGATGCTCTCAAAAAAATCATCTCTAACAAAACTAAAATTTTAGCTATAAATCATGTATCTAATACCTTGGGAACCATTAATCCAGTCAAAAAAATTGTAGCTATCGCAAAATCCTATAACGTTATTACGGTTATAGATGGTGCGCAAGCCCCAGCTCATATGAAAGTTGATGTCCAAGATATTGATTGTGATTTTTACACAGTATCATCTCATAAAATGTATGGCCCGATGGGCATTGGCATTCTATATGGTAAACAAGAGTTACTAGAACGCCTCCCACCATATCAAGGTGGTGGCGATATGATTTTAACGGTATCATTTGAAGAGAGTACATATAATGAATTACCTTTTAAATTTGAAGCTGGCACTCCTAATGTTGCTAATGTTATAGGTTTTGCTAAAGCAATAGAATTTCTTCAACAACAAGACCGTGAAGAAATCGCCCAGTGCGAGAACATGTTGCGCCAGCATATGGAAAATGGTCTTAACTCTCTAAAAGGAGTAAAAATCATTGGAACAGCAGAGCATAAAACTGCTCTTAGCTCGTTTACTGTAGAAGGTGTGCACCCACATGATATTGGAACTATTGCAGATCAGCATGGTGTTGCAATCAGAACTGGGCACCACTGTACAATGCCATTGATGCAATTTTATAATATCCCTGCAACATCAAGAGCATCATTGGCCCTATATAATAACAAGGAAGATGTTGACCAACTTATTTATGCCATAGACTCAGCACTAAGATTATTTAAGAAGAAATAACATGATAGAAGATTTATACCAAGAGCTAATAATAGATCACGGTACACAGCCAAGAAATTTTAAAGTTATGGATGATTGTAGCTGTAATGCCAACGGTCATAACCCTTTATGTGGTGACAAAATAACGGTGTATTTGAAATTAAATAATAGCCAAATATCTGATGTTTCATTTGCTGGTGAAGGCTGTGCAATATCAATGGCCTCAGCCTCAATTATGTCTGGGGAAATAAAGCAGCAATCGACTCAAAAAGCCCTTACTCTTTTACAAGAATTTACTGATTGTTTAACTAAAGATCTAGATGATAAAAATCTACCGATAAAATTACAAGCTTTAATTGGTGTAAAACAGTATCCAATGCGTGTTAAATGTGCCACTTTAGCTTGGCATACATTTAAAGCGGCCTTACAAAATGATAAAGATATTGCATCTACTGAATAGTAATAATCTCTATTTGCAAATATATCCTTATTTATAAATTAATTCCATTTAGATACAAGACATCCACACTATAACTCTACCTTGTGAGTCGTGCAAAGAATAAAACCAAAACAAATCACCTGGACTTAATAGCACCTACATTTAAGAGGTTTAACGACTCATTAGCAAATGCAGCGTAAATAGCTTTGTCGCGTACTTTAAAATAACATCAATTTTTTATGGATACAATAATCCCAGATATAATCAGGCAGCCAAAGCATAAAACTGTTCAAATACAGTTTGGTTTGCAGCATTAACATGTTTCCCTTTCTTTAACATATAGAGCAACCATGTATACTGACTTACACTTACTTGCAGCCATATAATACACAAGGCCCTACATCTAAGTTATAATGCGTGAAAACTACAAATAATAATTAAGGAACTGTTATGGCCAGCAGAAATTCAGACGAATTTAGCAATCCAATTTTAAAACGACTAGCTGCGGGAGATGCGTCAGTAGTAAATGAAATGGATGATGCTGATTTCAATATAACCGAAACATTAAAAGAATTTCACGGGCTTAAATTCTCACCACTTTCAGTTGCATCTCATTTTGGTCACATTCATGTGGTAGTCGAGCTTTTAAAGTACGACGCTGTTGTTAATGATATTTCATCTTTCGGTAATCAGGCCTTAAGATCTGCAGCAAAAAATGGTCATCTTAATGTGATAGTTGTGCTTTTAAAGTACCCTGTTGTTGTGAACAGCATTGAAGTTTTTCATAACGAGGCTTTAAGAAGTGCAGCAAAAAATGGTCATCTAGATGTGGTCATTGAACTTTTAAAGTACGACAATGTTGTGAATAACAATTCAAAAGCCAATAACTTGGCTTTAGTAAATGCAGTCGAAGAAGGTCATTTAGATGTGGCCATTGAGCTTTTAAAGTACTCTGCCGTTATTAATTATGTTGAAATTTTTGATAACTGGGTTTTAAGAACCGCAGCCGAGTTTGGTCACGCCAGTATATTAAAAGAATTACTAAAATACCCTATACTTGCAAATTGCATTGCAACACAAAATAATTATGCCCTAAGGTTTGCATCATTAAATGGTCATGTGAAGGTAGTATCCATACTTTTAAAATATAATGCAGTTAGAGCAAACATTGGAGTTCTAGATAATTTTGCTCTATGGGGTGCATCCCAAAATAGTCATCATGAAATAGCATATATTTTAGCTAAGCTTCAATGGCCAAATGGTAAAGTAGATATGCCAGATGAGCTTCATGAGTGATTACCTGCCATTCGAGAAGGTGAAAGAATGGCAAATGACAAAATTGATGGAACTCAAACGGTTCTCCAAGTTTTAAGGTCTGTACAAATAGGAATAACACCTTCATCTACATTACGAATACAAGCCTCTGAACTTGAGCCTAATGAAGTCCCCCCTCTTTGTTTTGAGCTAACAACTCAAATTGCAGAATTCGCAGGCATAGTTGGTAACTTAGATACTTTAAGGCCTTCCGACTATGAACTAAAGTGTCAATCAATTAAAGTATTAAGATCTTTTAGGGAGTCATCTTCATTAATGAATAGGTTTGAGAGTGCAAGAATAGAAAGAGAAGAGAAAAAATTATTAGCCAATAATCCGCCTTTACTAAAACTAAGTAAAATAGAAAACAGGTTGGGAGGCTATCTATAGTCTTTAAATTACCAGCATAATCTGAAATGTCGCTAGTGGAGAATAGCTTATTCTTTAGCTGAAATACAGTGGCCAAATGGTAAAGTAGATCTGCCAGAAGAGCTGTGTCCTTCGTCGAGTATGGCCGTAACTAGAAGATAGTCCGCCCACCTCACAGAACCCACCGTGCCGATTTCCAGCAATGGGATCTTCAGCTTTGAATTCACAGCACGCCCATTAATAATAGTGAAAACACTTAATCCTATTTACATGTTCCACCTAAGTTTACTGCTATCTTTTCTATTTGCGTTTGCATGATAGAGTTTCTCTTTTCATTGTATAAAGGATCTTATCCCTCATTAAATAGGGACCATGTTTCCATAGCAAAGTGTCAAAACTGCAAGCCGCTTCCCCATGTACTTGGCTTTCCCAAGCTCAGAGTACTATCAACTTGTCCGACTCCCGCAAACACATCCTTCTTTACTTACTTTGTGAGCTTCCAGCTGCTATGTTTGCTTATTGGAAGGACACTTTTCATTCGCCCATCACCATCGAAAGATTAATTTTATATGAGAGCCCTTCATATCACTTTTTTCTATCTTTAAATGTCCCTATCTTAGATTTAAGAGCACCTTCTGAACTTGGAGGTAATTCTTTAGTATCGTTTTTATTTTCCAAGCTTATATTGCCAGAGCTGTTACCTTGAAATCTAATTTGTCCTTTATTTTCACTAGTCGTAAGGACCGCAACCTCTATAGCACTGTTATTAGGTTTAGAAATTTCAACTGATAATTCTTCGACATCGACATCATTTTCTATCTCCATTTGGAAAGAATGGGTTCCTTCCATGCTTGGTTGTGGTGTTTGCGCTGGAACCGTACTTGCTGGTACCGGTGGCGCTTTAGGTGGTAAAGGAGGTCGGCTACTTGCTGAACTTGGCGGTGGTGGCGCTTTAGGTAAAGGGGGTCGATTATTTGCTGAACTTGACGGTGGCGGTGGCGGTGGTGGCGCTTTAGGTGGTAAAGTTGGTCGATTATTTGCTGAGCTTGGCGGTGGCGGTGGTGGCGCTTTAGGTAAAGGTGGTCGGTTACTTGCTGAGCTTGGCGGTGGTGGTGGCGCTTTAGGTAAAGGGGGTCGGTTACTTGAACTTGGCGGTGGCGGTGGTGGCGCTTTAGGTAAAGGGGGTCGGTTACTTGAACTTGGCG